>JADGDW010000123.1 GCA_016744725.1 Candidatus Albibeggiatoa sp. nov. BB20
GACAGGAAGAAAATCCGGTTATCATTTATATGAAGGGAACACCTAAATTTCCTCAATGTGGTTTCTCAATGCGTGCAGCACAAGCAATGACACAATGTGAAGTGCCTTTCGCCTATGTTAATATTTTAGAAGATATGGAAGTGTATGAGAATTTACCACACTTTGCGAACTGGCCAACATTTCCACAAATTTATATTAATGGTGAATTAATTGGTGGCTGTGATATTACCTTAGAA
Organism: Candidatus Albibeggiatoa sp. nov. BB20; assembly: GCA_016744725.1. GTDB lineage: Bacteria > Pseudomonadota > Gammaproteobacteria > Beggiatoales > Beggiatoaceae > Albibeggiatoa. The sequence continues at coordinate 237 of JADGDW010000123.1, forward strand.
TTATTTTCTAATGGCGAATTGAAAAAAATGATGGAAGCGGCCGCACAAAAAGCAGCATAATTCCCTCAAGTTTTAGCAAGGAGTGCAGTATAATGATTGATGCACTCCTGCTAGATAAGCCAGTCCCTCAAAATGCTCAAGACCATCTCTCTCAGCCAGTTTTCCCCATCTGAATTTTTACAACACTATTGGCAAAAAAAACCGCTATTAATTCGCCAAGCGATTCCCAATTTTTCCAGCCCGATTACACCCGATGAGTTGGCAGGCTTAGCCTGTGAACCTGATGTCGAATCACGTTTAATCCGTGAACAAGATGGTGATAAATCGTGGACATTGCGTTATGGGCCTTTTAGCGAAGATGATTTTTCCCAGTTACCCGAAACCCATTGGACATTATTAGTTCAAGAAGCCAATAAACAGGTTCCCGAAATTGAAGACATCTTAGACCTTTTTAATTTTGTGCCTTCGTGGCGGGTCGATGATTTGATGATTAGTTATGCAGTGCCTCAAGGCTCAGTAGGTGCGCATACAGATAGCTATGATGTGTTTTTGTTGCAAGCACACGGTCTGCGACGTTGGCAAATCTCCCTGCAAAATGGCGAATTATTGCCTGATTTAGAATTAAAGATTTTAAAAGAGTTTTCACCCGAGGAAAGCTGGATATTAGAACCGGGCGACATGTTATATTTACCGCCAAATACTGCCCATCACGGTGTTGCTTTAGATGAATGTATGACATTTTCTATTGGCTTTCTTGCGCCTACTCATAATGAGATGATTCAAGATTTTGTCGATTACAGTTTAAATGAGCTAGATGCTGAGAAACGCTATGCTGATCCTGAGTTACAATTGCCGAAAAATACAGGTGAAATCAGCGGTGAGGCTTTACAAAAAATTCAACGTATTATCCAGAATTTATCAACGGATAGCCGCAGTGTGAATCAGTGGTTTGGGTGTTTTATTAGCGAAAGCCGAGCAGGAACAAGCTATGAACAACCAGAGCCTGCGTATGATAAAAAAGAATGGTTGAATATCTTTCAGCATGAAAGTCAACTACGCCGTATTGCCAAGCTATTATTTATCAATGAATCTGAGGGTATGACATTATTTATTGAAGGTCGTGCTATACCTATTTCCAAATCCTGCCAAGCAGCGATCCCCATTTTAAGCTCGCAACGTGAATTTAGTTACCCTGAATTGCAAGCTTATTTAGATAATGATGAATTGGTTGATTTGCTAGTTGATTTCACCAATTTGGGTTTTATATATTTTTATGATGAAGATGAACCCGCAGATCAGGGTTGATGGGTTTGTAGATATTGCTGCAGTTGCTGTTCGCGATATTGGATTAATGCAGGAATTTGTTGTTTATAATGCTGAATCTTTTGAGTAATGTTCAGATTATCTTGATAGTACAACTCAATGAGTGGCAATGGATCAATACTTTTATCATTGGGTTTCAGTTCAAAATGTAACTGGGGTTGAATTGCATTACCTGCTGCACCGTCAATCCGCCCTATGACTTGCCCTTGCTTGACCTTATCGCCTTCTTGCACATCGACTCGGGTCAAATGCACATACAAGGTATAAAGCTCTTTTGCATGTTTTAATTTGATATACAAGCCCGATAATTTACCCGGTTTAACCGCCACCACTTTACCGTCAGCCATCGCCAAAACATCAATATTATTGACATAAATATCATAACCTTTGTGTTTTCGAGGTTTGCCCAACCAATCACCACGTTGTGAACCAAAGTGCGGCAAGCCGTCTCTAATCACGTCATCAGGTGTAAAACCAATCGATTTATCAATGAATTGTGCTATTTGCATTGCTTTTAACGGCATTTTAAATTGAATATTACCTAACTCAAATAAGGTGACTTGAGGTTTTGCGTTGAGGCTTTGCATATTCCGAGTTAAATTGGACTGACATTCATGAAAGCAAATATCGAGTTGATGGGTTTGATTTTGAACCGTGAATTGATAATTGGGTTCTAGTGTCACAACGATCCAAACTGTTTGTTTATCGTGCTGCGCCCAATGAATTTTTTTAACCGTAGGATGTGGTTCTAGCGATAATTCACCCGCTTGTGACACACAATTTTCCATAGGAATAATCAGCTTATGGGCTTCTTGTAGCAGTGAACCGAGTTGACAATCCGTATGATGAATACTTAAACGTGCGCCTTCAAAATGAATATGTTGAATTTGCCCTGCGTAAGCTAAGAACGGTATTAAAAACAATCCAATCGTTACAGAAATGGCTTTCAACATTCAAAGGACTCCAGTTGAGTAAGGGTAAGAAACTCTAGTCAGCAAGCCATATACCAAGAATATTATTCCATTTTGATTGAGTTAGGATTAACGGCTCTAAAACGATAAAAATATAAGCGGATTTATTATCAGTTCTGGTCGTTTGTTAGGACTACTCCGCTTTTAAAACGTGTGTAGTCCTAGAACCATAATATTGCTTAATCAGGTATAGTAAATGGGCTATCGTTTGCCGCTAAATAAGAGTTAAGACTTTAGAAAGCAATTCTCGAACACGTTGGATGCCACCTTCTAAATTACGTTCAATATCTTCCATTGTAATTTGTTCAGGCCCACGTCCTGCCGCTTCATTGACGATCAAAGCACAGGTTGCATAATTAATTTCAGCTTCTCGTGCTAAAGCCGCTTCTGGCATCCCTGTCATCCCAACTAAATCACAGCCATCTTTTTCTAAACGGTCAATTTCGGCAGTGGTTTCCAGTCTAGGCCCTTGAGTTGCAGCATAAACGCCTTTGTCATGTACAGGAAAACCTAAATCTTTCGCGGCATTCAATAGTTTTTCACGTAATTCAAATGTATAGGGATCAGTGAAATCAATGTGCTGTACATCAGTATCTTCAAAGAAAGTATGTTTACGTCCCCAAGTATAATCCACCAATTGATGCGGAATCACTAAATCTTGGGGCTTCATATCCATGTTAATACCACCTACTGCAGCCACTGCAATGATATTTTTGACCCCAAGTTCTTTTAAGCACCAAATATTAGCCTGATAGTTGATTTTATGGGGTGGAATGGTGTGGCGTGAACCATGGCGTGGCAGAAATATGACAGGTTTGCCACTATATTTACCATGTGTGATCGGACTGGATGCTTCACCATAAGGGGTGTACATCATTTCCCTATGGGTAATTTCCAAGCCTTCCAATGCTGTTAAGCCCGTTCCACCAATAATTGCTACTAATTCGCTCATAAACCTTTCACCGCGTAAATGCCTGCAACATGACGTAAATGACCTTTATAGTCCATGCCGTAACCAAATACATAACGGTCTGGTACGGTTACGCCGACAAAATCTGCTTTGCTTAAACCTTTGCGTTCTCTATCTTTATCAACTAAAACGGCTGTGTACACTTTGGTCGCACCTGCTTGATAACAGTATTCCATAATAGATTGCAAGGTGATGCCTTCATCTAAAATATCATCCATAACCAGAATTGAACGGCCTTCTAAACACAATTTAGGGCGTTTTTGCCAATCTAAATCATGGCCTTGAGTGGTATCACGATAACGAGTGGCATGAATATAATCAAGTTCTAAAGGAAATTGTAATCGTGTTGCTAATTGGCCAGAAAAAATTAACCCACCTAACATCACACTTAAACAGATAGGAAATTCTTCTTGTAGCAATTGGGTGATTTCAGCTGCCATGCGGTCAAGCCCTTGCTCTACTTCTGCTTGATTATAAATTAAATCTGCTTCTTGCAGGACAGTTTGCACAGTATTTTTGTCAAGGCTTTCTGTCATAGCACATCCTGTTTTTTTGGGTTAAAAACTAAATAATAACACGCCATTGCTGCGTGGGAAATGAAAGATAAGCATCCCATTGTTTATTTGCTATAGTCAATTTCGTTTTGGGTATTAGGATTGGCAGTCCTATAAAACTTTAAATATCAATTACTTTTAAAACCAAGAACTGTCAGTTCTATATCATCTTAGAATAAAACGACTATATTTTTGTGTAACACATCTTTATGAGAGAATAAACGATGTTTCTTGAAATATTCTTTGAAATTATCACTATTTTAGGTAGTACGATCGCTTTACTTTTTGGTACAAATTTTTTCTATGTTGATAGAAAGCTACAAACCAAAGTGTCAGAAGATATTAGAGAAACTGAGCGACAAGCATTTATAGAAAAACCTGAAAAAGAACTAGAAGAAAAACTACAAAAATTAATCCAATAACAACAAGGGCTTAAAGAGCGTACTGCCGAGATAACAAAGCTTATCCATGAAAGCCAAGAAGCCATTTCCCATGGCCGATTATTCAAACTATACAGCAGACAAATTGAAAAATATCAACAAGAAACCCGTTCTCGAGCAACATGGTCATTTATATTTGCCATCATTTCCATGTCATTTGGATTTGGTTTTGTTATTTGGGGAGGTTCTGTGTTATTGACAGCTAAAGAGCCGATTGTATTAGCAGCAGGAGGCCTATTATCAACGGTCGGTGGTGCTGTTAGTGGATTTATCACAAAGACATTCCTTGATGTACACAAATTATCACTTAAACAACTCAACCGTTACTTTCAACAACCTGTTATCAATGACCATATTTTAATGGTGCAACGCTTGGCTGATGATTCTCGAGATGAAGAAATCAGAAAAAAAGCTTACGATAAAATCATTGACAGCATAACGAAATTAATAGATTCGAAAGGTAATATAGAATCCATCTGAACCCGACAAAAGTTTAGCAAATAACCAAATCACGGCCTTGCCTGTTGAAATTGTCAATTTAGGATTATTTCGCTGCTCAAAACTAGCCTTCACTAAGGGGTGATGCAATATTGCCCCTTTTTAGAACATGACAAAATTTAATAGAATTGGATTTACAGGGGGACACTGCTTACAGAAATATCTAAATCTATAAGTGATATTTACCAATAATCAACAGCTCGGGAATTCATTGAAATATGCAGTAAAATTAATAAATTATAAAGATAGTAAAGAGCTTTGTAACTTATTTAAATATTTTGTATATTCTAAAAATTGTCCGAACTGTTGTTCCATAGTTGTTTTATTTTAAAGTGATACAGGACTGGCAGTCCTCAATTTTAAAACTGATTGATACTTAAAGTATAAAAGGATTGCCAGTCCTAACATACAAATCGAAATTGACTATATACAATGAAGAAAAATTAAACCTTAGCCACAATAGAGACTAACACCCGCCTACGATCTTCTAAGATGACTCGACTTGCCATAATTTGCACATCGATAGTATCTCCATTTTTCCGCTGTTCTCCACGACGTTTAACAAAACTAGGGTCTTCACGGGTCATCAAAATGCTGTAATACTCTCGAACCGCATCACTGTGAGTTGCCGTAGGTAAAACCAATGTAAATGGCTCACCAACCATTTCCGCCTCAGTATAACCATACATCTCCACATAGGTTCGATTGACCTGTAAATAACGTCCACGATCATCCGTAATACACACACCTAATTTCACAATATCAAAAATGGATGAAATCAATGCCTCACTATCGGCAATGGTTTTTGGTAAATGATGATGCTTATGTGCATTAGGGTCTATATGGGTTTCAATCTGTCCTAAATGCCACGTATGCCAACCTGGAATAGGGAAATGTTTTGCCACACTGACCCACGTTACATTCTTCAAATTCCCTTCTTTACAGGCCAATTGGGTTTTCCAATGTGATTCCAAGCTCTTAGAATCATCTGCAACCCGCCGTCTTTCATCTAACATGCGGCGACGATCATTAATATCGGGATATAAAATATCTAAAGCTTTTGGATTGGCCACCATATCATCAGCACTGTAACCTGTAATATCCTCACAAGCCTGATTCCAGAAAATAATATTGCCTTCAATATCAAACGCATTCAGCATGATTGGCATGTGCTCAACCACCATATACATTCGTTCTTCACTGGCCTGTAAACTGGCTTGAGTCTGTTTATATTCGGTTACATCCAGCGCAAAGACGATAACGCCCACAATTTCACCTTGATTATTGCGATACGGAATTTTATCAATTTGCAACCAATGGGTATCATTATGCTCATCAGAATAACGCGCACTGATATCATATTGTGGTTTTCCTAGCTGAATCGTTTCTTCACAATCATTAAATTTAGAGGTGATAGACTCATCATTGCCAAAGGTTTCTTTTGCTAACTTATTGGTTTTTAACAGATGATTATCATTATCCCGATACCAAATCATGGCAGGCACAGTATTGAATATCATTTGCTGTTCTTCCCATTGCTTGCGCAAGGTTTCCCACATCCGCTTACGCTCACTAATGTCATGCAGCAACCCAAAACTAAACAACACCGTCCCTTTAGCATCTCGCACCGCATCAACACGTTGCCATACTGGGAAAGTTGTACCTTGATTATCCATCATATCCAACTCGCCTTCCCAAGTGCCACCTTTTTCAATCTCAGGGCTAATTTGCGACTCTAAAACATTCAATGATTCGGCTGGGAAATAATCGCGGAAACTGAGTTGTTTGGCTTCTTTTAAATTGCGTCTAAACAAACGTTCATGGGCTGGATTGATATAAATCAGCTCACCATTTGGATTGCTAATGAAAATCGCTTCTTCTGATGACTCTATAATCGATTTGAATAAACGTAAATGACCCTGCGCTTTCTTACGTTCGGTCACATCAATACCCACGCCAAATAAATAATCTAAACTGCCGTTGGCTTTAACAATCGCGCGGCTATGCCATTCAACTAATAATTGATGCCCAGATTTTGTCAGTACATGGCTTTCCATTAATAGCGGCTGCATGGTTTTAATCAGCGTATCAAATTCTTTGGAAGCAATCGCGCGTTCAGACTCAGGAATAAAGGTGGTTAAAAACTCTTTATCCGTCACATCGCTCAATTCATAGCCCAATGCCGTCAACATCGCTTTATTAATCATGCGGGTTTTACCATCGGGATTGATGGCAAAGAAAAATGCGGGTGAGGCCTGTACAAGGGTGTTTATAAAATCTTTTTCCTTGCGTAAAGCTTCTTCAGCCGCTTTGCGTTCGGTAATATCTTTAACAGTGGCACAAATCAGTGAACGCCCTTGGAATAAATAAGTGTTGCCTGCGGAAATTTCGACAGGGAATACCGTTCCATCTTTTTTACGATGCCAGCGTAATGGAATCACTTGGACTTTTTTATTATTGGTACTGAACGCCGCCCGTTTTTGTGATTCAGCAGATACCGCTTCTGTGGTCATACGGGAAAATTCTTCTTTAGAATAGCCGTACAAATCCACTGCTGCCCGATTGACATCAAAGAAGTATTGGGTGTTTGCATCATAAACCACGGTTGGATTGCTGGCTGCTTCAAACAATTGGCGGTATTTGGATTCATTTTCCCATAGCGAGGTTTCAATATCACGCTTCTCGCTAACATCACGTACCGCGACGGCAACCCATTGTTTATTGTCGCACTTAAAGGGACTGGTACGCATTTCGACAGGGAATACATTACCATCTTGTTTGGTATGATATTGCTGTAACACTTCCTTCGTATTTTTCTGCAATGCATTGGCGGCTTTATCAGGTTGAGCTGATAATTCAACAATGGTTTTTTCCAATAATTGGCCACGACTATAACCATAAATATGGGATGCAGCTTTATTCACATCTAAAATCGTTAAGCTTTTTTGCTCGACTAAAAACAGCCCATCATCTTCAACTTCCAACACTTGACGATATTTGCGCTCTAATTTTTGCAGCTCGTCTTCCATACTATGCGATTCAGTAATGTCCACATGTGTACCAATCATCCGAATCGCTTTGCCATCGGTATCCCGAACCACTACGGCATGATTTAGCACCCAGCGATATTCATCTTGATTGTCTTTAATCCGATGCGAATTTTCACAATAGCTGGTAATGCCTTCAATCGTATTTTGAATGTCGGTCATTACTCGTTGATAATCATCAGGATGAATTCGATCATGCCAAAAGTTAATGGTGTTGATTGCTTCGTTCAAATTAAATCCAAACATTTGTCGCCATCGTGGGGAGAAATTCACCGTATTATTTTCTAATTCCCAATCCCATAAATCATAATTGCCTTCGGGTAAATTACTGATGGAGGGTTTTTGTGTATTCTTGCGTAAGGCCTGCTCCATTTCCTTATAAGCACTCATGTCAGCAAATGAAATTACCACCGCATAAGGAGTTGTCACATCATCGCGCCATAAAGGATAGGAATTGATCCGAATCCACACAATTGAGCCATCAGGTTTAACCACACCCATCATCACATCAGAATAAGGTTCGCCTGTGCGTAGCGTACAAATTGCAGGGTGGGTTTCGGTAGGAAAAGGTGAGCCGTCTTCGTGAATTGCACCCCAATCAGGATCAATCAAAGTCCAGCCCATCATTTGTTCAGCGGATAAGCCTAAAATCCGTTCAGCACTAGGATTGCACGCGCCGATTGTACCGTTGGCATATTGTAGCACCACGCCTTCACGCAGCACATTGAGCATTTCATCGGCTACCATCGGCTGTTCACGGTCGCTAATGTCCATGCCTACGGCATAATATGCGTATTCACTAGACGCAGCGTTATTGGTTTCCCATAAAATAGTGCGATAGGTTTCATCACTACAGCGAAAACGGCAAGAAAATGAAACCGTGGTTAAACCTGATTCCATTTGCTCGAAATAATATTGAGTAGAAGGCTGATCTTCAGGGTGTACGAAGCTTAAAAAGGGTTTTGCTAATAATTGACCCGTTGTTAAGCCTAATAAGGTTTCCCACGCAGTATTGACTTCAATAAATTGCCGTTTAAAGTCTAAAATACAAAATAAAGCTGATGACCGCCAAAAGAAACGGGAATGTTGCGCGTTATTCGCTGACATAATGCTTTCCTAAACCACAATAGAGTGACTCATAGGCATCGCACAGCAGTGACACTTTTCCTACCCCATTTCATTTGCGATTTGTGATTGTTAATCGGATGCCTATCCACTGATGTGTTAACTGTTCACTATTAATTGTTTATTGCTTATGGGTAATTGATAATTGATATATGTGAATCATTTTGTCATCGCCACTTAAAGTCAAGTAGCGGCTATTTGGGCTAAATGCAACTGCCATCACTGCAGTAGAATGCACGGAAGGCGACTGTAATAAAGCCCCTGTTTGTACATCCCAAATTTTCAGGTTGTGTCCTTGGCCACCACTTCCTGAAGCAATCAATTGTCCATCTGGGCTGAATGCAACCGTCATTACGGTGTGTTGATGCCCTGTCAACGTATGTTGTATTGTACCTGTATCTAACTGCCAAATTTTAATATTATTTTTTGTGCCGCCACTACCAACAACCAATCTTTTATCATCTGAAGACAGTGCCATCGCCATAATCGAGCCATTTTGGCCTTTAAGTGTCTTGAGTACCCGCTGTGTGTTGATATCCCAGATTTTAATGGTTTCATCCCAACTGCCTGAGATGATTTTTGTTCCATCAGAAGTGTAAGCCAATGCCCATACTGAATCTTCATGACCTGTTAAAGTATGAATTAACTGTCCTGTTTCAGTATCCCAAATCTTAATGGTTTTATCCCAACTTCCCGTAGCAATTTGTTGACCACTAGGGCTAAATACAACGGCAGACACCGAGGTTTGGTGACCTTTTAATTTAAATTTTAGTTTACGTTGAGGAGCATCCCAAATTCTAGCGGTATCGTCAACACCACCACTTCCTGAGACTATCCATTGCTTATCAGGGCTTAAAGCAATGCGATTAATCCAGTTTTTATGCCCAGACAAAGTATACATTAATCGGCCTGACTTAAATTGCCAAACTTTGATCGTTTTATCCAAGCTGCCTGAAACCAACCACTTTCCATCATGGCTGAAATCTAACGACATTACTGAATCATCATGTGCAACAATGGTTTTGATCTCATTGGCTGTGACTGTCATCGTGGTTTCGATTGGAACGGTCTTACAATGAGTCAAAAATAGTATCGTAATGAATAAAAAAGTGGCTAAAGCGCACTGCCTCACGTTTTAGTCTCCTGCGAATGCGAACAATGGTTTGGGGAAATACCATGCAAAACTCGTTCAATCAATGAACATATTTAATGAATAATAATAAACCATTGGAAATTAAGCCCAGATTCATCAAATATTCTCGTTTCTATATACATTTAAGATTCTTATAGTTATACCTATCAAAGCGTGAAAAATAAAGGGAATTCTTGAGTTTATTTGTAAAATAATTCAATACGTATTTTTTAGATTTTGGGGAGTTAATACAAAAACTGCAACTTTGTGGGGTTATATCATAGATTTATTGAGGGAATGATCTATTTTGTGCTCATATCAATATTTCGGGCAATTCTTGAGGGTCAATAAAGCTGATAGGATTTCCTGTTACATATTTGTTGAAAACAGCATTGGTGGTATGAAATGCTACCGAATTCTTGTAAATAAGCTGAGAACCCATCTGCTTAATCTATATGACCTCATGCTTGGATTTTGTGACAGACTTTGGAATTTCTACATGACTGTTTTTTTATCATGAAACAACTCTAAAATTTAAGGTAAATACCCTTATTTATTCTTTTTAACCCTAGAACTGTGGCATGAGTGTGGCATAATAACGGTCAAGCTAATATTGGAAAAAGGATGTATCATTATGTTAGAACAGGAATTAGTGAAAATAGGCGGTACAAAATTATTAGGTGGCACTTTGCTTTCTATTGGTGGTGTTTCTGCTTTAGCTATAGGTGGTGTTATTGCGTGGAAAATGTGGAACAAAGATACGAGCAAAACATCAACAACCGATACTCCTGTACCTAAAACGACTCAGTCGACAGAATCACTTGCCGAACAACAATGTACAGGTGATGAGTCTGCTCAAACACTACAAGCAGAATTACAAGCAGAAATTAATGCACTCAATGCAGAAAAGCAGCAATTATCTGAACAAGTAGATGAACTTAAAACCAAGAATTCAAAAACACAGTCTACAACCATTCCGCCTGTTATTGAAAAACACAATGACGACAGTTTTCCTAAAACTAATTTAAAACTAGGGATGCTACAACAACTGATCCGTGAAAATCTTGACTTTAGAAATGCAACAACCTAATTGTGGCTGTCTTAATATAAATTCGAGCCTGACTTGATATAAACGCTGCGTTGATATAAACCATTGTTGCTTAATACAGTACATAAACTTAGTTTATTAAATCTATTGTGCAAAACATGATTAAGTGATTATACTACTCAGGCCATTAAGATTTAATTTGAAATATTCAATTCTCTGTTTGCTGATAAAAATTAGTAATATAAGACCTATAAGTATGTTTAATCAAAAATGATTTGCACGTGTGTTATGTACATTTCTTTTGGATTAAAAACAAATAAAATATGATGTTTATAGGTTTTTTTAGAGCCTTTATATTAGTAATATAGTGTTTAAATCTTAAAAACTCACTTCCAATCATAAAGACCACTACTTGAGAGGTTTTATTATGCTAAAAAACACACCTTCAATACTTACAGCTTGCTTGGCTGGCTTTCTTGCTACAAGTACTGTCTCTGCTGAAGTTATCTCTATCCCACTTAATGCTGAAAATGAAGACAAATGGGAATTCGCAGATGCAACATATACGTTTGAAACTTACCTAGGCCAAGAAGCCCTTATTTTAGAAAAAGGCTTAGTATTAGCTAAAGATTCAGATGGATTTGTTAATGGTACAGTTGAATTTGACATCGTTTATGACCGTGCTTATGACCCTGATATTGAAAAAGGGTTCGGTGGTGTTGCATTTCGTGCTCACAGCTTAACTGAATATCAAGTTGTTCACAGTCGTGACAATAACTTTGGTACAACTTACGGCTTACATTACTTCCCTATTTATGATGGCCAAAATGCAGTCCAATTATATTATGGTCCAGGCCATAACCCTGCAGTCATGAATGCACCTTACGATCAATGGGTTCACATCAAATTAGTGGTTGCTGACGACCAAGGTGAAGTCTTTATTGAAGATATGACAACCCCTGTTTTATTCATCAATAATATTCGTGGTGATAGAAAAGCAGGTAAAGTAGGTCTTTACGGTGATTATGGTTTACCAATTCCATTATCATCAGTACGTATTTCTAACTTTAGCTATGAAATTGCAGATGCGCCTCCAGCTTTAGTAGGTACGCCTGACGAAGTGAAATATGCAAATGATCCTAACTTAGTTCAAAGTTGGTTAATTTCAAAGCCTTTTACTGCACCAGACGCAGTTACACCTAAATTAGCTGAAACAGCACGTGACGGTCTTGAATGGGATGTATTAAATTCTGATTATGTTGGGATTGCTAATATTTCTGAAGTTGCGCATTGGTCTCCTACTACAAATGCTGTATTTGCCCGTATCAATATTAATTCTGACTAAAAAAAAAAAAAAAAATTCTCTTTTGGCTTCAGTGATACTGCAAGTATATATCTTAACGGTAAACTTTTAATTGATATGAATGACGAATTCCAAAAACGTGACTATCGTTTCTTAGGCACTATGGGCTTTTTTGATGATATTTACTTACCATTGCGTAAAGGTGGTAATGAACTTTGGATTCTAGTTACTGAAAAATTTGCGGGCTGGGGTGTTAAAGGTAAATTTGATGATTTAGAAGGCATCCAAGTGGATATTTCAACAGCACCAGCAATAAGCTTTGACGGTTCTGGTAATGATTGTGCTGCAACCTACTCTCCTGTTACTGGTAAATTAAATGTACCTTGCGTTGAACTTGTGAATGATCCTAATTTATATGAAGTAGGCTTAACACAAGAAGGTTCTGTTTTCTCAGTTGATGAAGACAGCATTAGACCTCGTTAAGATTCACAGCAAGTAGTAATAGAAATCTAAAATATGGCTCAAGTTAAATAAAAATAAATAAACACCTGCATTTTTAATTAAATTGTGCTACATTTTTCGTGATTTCTGGAGCTATAACATTGTTGAATCTAATTGAAGATCTGATAGGTGATTAAAACTTATCAGGTCTTTTATTTAGATAGCGCAGCAACATTAGTCCAGATAAACTGATTTTTTGCAGATTTCCGTAACCAAACATTTAGGAGTAGGTTTCATGAATAAGCAACAGGCGGCACTTTTAGTGCTACTCAGTGCGGGTAGTCTTAGTGTTTCAGCGGCACAACAAGGTGTTTATTTATCTGTCGACCTCGGTGGACAGATTTCCAGTTCTAATGCAAATCAAAAAGGCACAAATGGGCCTAATACACCTGATTACGATATTGAAAACAGTGTGGTATATGGTTTTGGTGTTGGTTTTGATACAGGTAAGAATGTACGTCTTGAAGCTGAATTACGTTTCCGCAGCTTAGATACAGATGATAGCTATCGTGATGGTCTTGGCTCTCGAACTGAGCAAAGCTTTAGTGTTAACAGTCAAATGGATGCTTTAACCTTTATGGGTAATGCAATATATGACTTTGATATACAAGGCAGCCCACTAATGCCTTATGTTAAAGCAGGGATTGGCTTTGCTAAAATTGATACAGAAGCTACTTTAGATATTCAGCCTACATTTTCGCAATTCGGCATTGGCCTTTGGCAATATCCTGATGATGATACGACTAACTTTGCTTGGTCATTAGGTTTTGGCGCACGCTATGCGATTCAAGACAATTTATATTTAGACCTTGAATACCAATATATTGATATGGGTGAAGCCGCAACCCAAGTTGATGTGAATGGAGACCATGTTGAAGCTGATTTACAATCACATGAAATTACTTTAGGTTTAAATTACCATTTCTAAAGTTTGTTTTTGGTTTGCTCTAGGGATAATGCTGTATTATCCCTTGTGTTATTACTATAATAAAATGACTGTCTTAAAAAGACTGAGGGCAATTTCTCTAAAAATAATATTAAGCCCCGTATATTTATTCGAATATTCTTGCATTAGCACTCAAAACCCTTGCTCATACTCATTGCCAAAATTAGGATACTGTCATGCCAAATACTTTTTACGCTGGAATTGACCTCGGTACCAGCCGTTCATGTATTGCGACCTCAACTGGAAAGCGTATTACAACCCGAACCTGTGTTGGCTATCCCAAAGATATGATTGCACAAAAGCGTTTTGGCAAAGATTATTTATTAGGTGATGATGCGTTAGATAATCGTTTAGCCTTAGATATGGTATGGCCGTTGGCTGAAGGTGTGATTTGTGAAGATGAAAGAGCTTTAGAAGCTACCGTTTTAATTTTGAAACATCTTATCGCTGAAGCCTTACCAGAAATGCAAAAAGAAGATGAAATTTATGTTGCGATTGGTGTGCCTGCTCAAGCCAGCATTACCAATAAAAAAGCGATTCTGGATATAACTAAAGATTTTATTAACAAAATTTTGATTGTCAGCGAAGCCTTTAGTGTCGCGTATGCGATTGACCGTTTTGATGAATGTTTAATTGTGGATATTGGTGCGGGCACAA
>JADGDW010000265.1 GCA_016744725.1 Candidatus Albibeggiatoa sp. nov. BB20
GTATTCCATCTCTCATATTATAAGCCATTCTTGAGTTTAGGGAGATAAATCTGTTCGCCTGAAAGGCGAAGGTTTTAACCTTATACATGGAAATAAATAGTGGGTGGTCAATTAGACCATTTACTTAGAATTCAACTAATAACTCAAGTTACGCAGTGAGAAAATGAGATCACATAAACAGAATAATTCATATGGTAGTAGGGTGGAATAGGTGTACCCATAAAACTTATGGATAACATCACACACTGTATTCCACCTTTTGCGATAGTCACTCGCCACCTTATTGGTGGAAAACGCTGCGCTACTCCACCCTATTATAGTATTGTGCAATCAGCCTCTTTTTTGCATAACTTGAGCTATTAACATCATTAAATAGATTTTTTTGGCAGAAATTCACCAAAATAAGAACTATTTTATATATTGGCTCAGGTTTGAAATGTGCCTTGCTACTCATTTTTCAAATGAAAACAACTGACTTAATCCTTTAAATTCATTATTAAACATCAATATAATACATCTCAAGATTAACAATCATAAAAACACTATACATTAGTTAATTAGAGAATCTCAATGACACTAAAAACAAGCTAATAGGGTTTGTCAACAATCAATTTAAGGTGTAGCATAGACGTTATTAGTTGCCCATTTAGTCTAGATGTGTGCAAAAAAACCATATTAAAGAACAAAATAAGGAATCTAACTTGCATAGATTCTATTTATTTGTTCTACTCAAACCAATGAGGGCGTTCTCATGCCAAAACAGTTTAAAAAAGTAAGAATGCTTGCACTTGCCTCTGCTGCTATTACAACCAGTGCTATGGCAGGTGGTAAAGGTGACGGTGCTCCACGTTCTGAAGCACCAGAGCCATTGACTCTAAACCAAATTCCTCATCCTTTATCAGCAATGGTACCGCCAATCAATGATTCTGATTTCATTGATGGTGATGAAATTGCTGCTGAATTATCAGAAGACTTTAGTGATCGTGGTGTTATTTTTACTGATGAAAGTTCAAGAAATGCACGTATTGACTTCATTATTGGTAACTTACCATCAGATCAACCTTTGGACGTTATTTTAGCTTACACCACGAATGTTGCTCCTTTCGAAGATAATGACATTCCATTTGGTTTAGGTGGCTATTTAGATGATGACGATGATTTACGTCGTGTCAGAGCTGATGGCAGTCCACTTCCTCCAAATGGCCAAAATGGTGATGGCACTCAGCTTCCTCCTGAAGGCCAAAATGGTGATGGCACTCAACTTCCTCCTGAAGGCCAAAACGGTGATGGCACTCAACTTCCTCCTGAAGGCCAAGATGGTGACGGTACTCCACCTTCTATTCTACAAGCTTTAGAAACAACTAGAGTCACACATAATCCAGGTCAAAAACCGGGTAATGAAGCGACAGAAAAACGTGGTAGCGCGCCTTTAATTCCAACTGATTTGAAAGCACAAGCAGGTCAATCTTGCTTTGGCGATCAAGGTTTTGAAGTTGTTGCAGGTATTTCTGTACAACCTGCAGTACCAGTTATTGGTGAAGGTACACCAACCAAAGTAGGTAAAGCTGCTTATGTTGGTCAATCCATTGTTATCTCTGTTTCAGTCGATCAATTAGCTAATAACTTTGAATTAGGTGATGAGCTATTCTTCCAAGCAATGGCATTCCCAGCGGGTACGTTTGCTTCTGGCCAATACATTGAAAACATCAACCAAGCATTAATTTCTGAATGTGATCGTCTCATCTTAGATTTACCAGATGAAGAAGCAGGTGAATTCTATGCTGACGGTGATGAAAGCACACCTGATAGTGGTGGTAAAGATACTGGTTGGTTAACTGGTTCTGGTGCAATCTACGAAGAAGATGACGAAGAGTATGCCGAATATTCTGATGGTGAAGAAACAGGCACTGACACTGATCCAGATAGTGGCTCAACAACAGATTCTTCTGGTAGTAAAGGTGGTAAAGTAAGCTAATTTTTCATAGCTTAGTCTAATCATATTTTATGAATCGTATCAATCTTGAACATATTCTTGAAAGATACGGTTCACTCATTTCCCAAATAATAATACTCCAGACTTATTCACAGCCTCTCGTTTTGTAACAACCACTTTCCAAAAAAACATGACAACACTTACGCTTGCCCCTATTACTTTGCAGCCTTTACAAGGTAAAAAAGTGATTCTTGAACGTTCTGCCCCTGAACATGTCCAATTCTTACAAAAATGTTATCAAGATAAAGAATTTATGGACTTATATCGTTTGGTACAAAGTCGTACTGAATCAGAACAGAGCATTATTCATCGTTTAGAAAAAGAGAACTGTTTATCTTTAAAAGATTTGAAAAAATTAGAATGGGTGATTTTCCGTTATGAACAAAAAGGCGATGAGATTGAAAAAGAACCTATAGGCCTTGTTTCATTGGCTGATTATCAACCGAAACATCAACATGCGGAATTTTTAATCGGTATTTTACCGCCAGAATATCGCCGAACAGGTTTAGCTTTGGAAGCCAGCTTATTAACTTTTGACTTAGCATTTAACTTTTTAAAACTAAATAAATTAGTGGTTTTGGTTTATGGATATAATCAAAATGCTCAGGATAATGTATTGCAGTTAGGATTTACTCAGGAAGGCTTAATGCGTGAGCAACTGTATGAAAATGGGCAATTTATTGATTTATATATGGATGGGTTGCTGGTTAAAGATTTTCGCGAGAATCGCCGTTTAGCTAAATTATCGCGTTATTTAGTTGGAAAGGACATTACATTCTTGCCACCTGAAGTGAAGCCACTTTCTCCTCAAGAATTGAAAAATGTGCAAAAAGCCTTGAATCAACAGTTTAAGAAATAAAGCATCATTTATATCTGGCAAGCTGAACTTAATCTTGTCGGATATGAGCACTTTTCTTTCGTGTTTCATTTCCTCTGAAAATACAATTAATCTATTGTTTATAAAAATGATTATATGAATTTTGCGACAATTTATAAAAAGTAAGCTGTCACATAAATTTGCTATTTACGTCATAGACTTGTCATAAATATTTCGTATAGTGGGCAGCGTCCGTTAGGGAAGCTCTATCCGTTACTA
Organism: Candidatus Albibeggiatoa sp. nov. BB20; assembly: GCA_016744725.1. Lineage (GTDB taxonomy): Bacteria > Pseudomonadota > Gammaproteobacteria > Beggiatoales > Beggiatoaceae > Albibeggiatoa. The sequence goes on from JADGDW010000265.1 coordinate 3,090, forward strand.
TAAATCTGAACTAATCTGTTAGTTCAATTTATTCACATCGTCATCAACTCAGCAATGAAACATTGTCTGACAAGTCTGTTATGTGCG
>JADGDW010000124.1 GCA_016744725.1 Candidatus Albibeggiatoa sp. nov. BB20
TAGGACAGGCATACGCCAGATTTGGTTAGCTGTTAAGGTGTTTGATTTTTTATAATTATAGTTTTGTTTTTAAAGTATTTATTTCTTATTCTGATAAATCTGTAATTTCTAAACAATTTCAATAATTGATATATTTTTGAGCAACATTTTTTTAGTTATCTTTTTTGCCCAAATTGTAAATATTTTATCAGGCTTATATTTCTAATAAATTAAACTTTAGATTTATAGCCATATTTATTAATGTTTCATTTTTTCTATTTCAGGCTTTAAAGCAATAATTTCTTGTTCTGATAAAGCAGTAAATTTACAAATGGTTTCAAGAGGCATATTTTCAAGTAGCATAAGTTTTGCTGTATTACGCTTTTCGTTAAGAGCACCTTCAGCAATGCCTTCTATTTTACCAATATGCAAAATATCTTGTCCTGCTCTGGTATCTAATAAATTAAAGTGCATCATTTGATTTGCATAATCTCCTCATGACTGAATTGTCTAAATCTATCCAGTAAAAATAAGCTTAACACATTTAAAGCATCTTGTTGCTTATCACTAGCATAGACTTGTTTGAGGGTGCTTGTCCAGTCTTGAATTTCTTGTTTTAATTCTTGCTTATCTATTTGTTTTGGCTGCGCAAATGGAGCTAATACAACCAATTGTGGATCAATGCTTAATAATTATTCTAAGTTATAATCAGTTAATACTATTTCTTGAATCTCTAAATGTAACTCAGGTGCAACGTGATTTAGTGGTAACGCTACTCGCTGACATTCCGCATCTGTGTAAATAATCGCGGTTTGAACTCGCTTCTCATAATGTCCAACTACACATAATTGCATCAATTCTAGCAAAACACGATGGCGGATAAATTTATCTTTATAACCCTGAAACTCAATTAAAATCCGCCCCAGATCATTTTCAAAAAATGGAATCCCTTGAATATCTGGCTCTGAACGTTTTTCTTTTAAAACAGTCGCATCAAAATGATAATTATCAACTTGCTCAGGCGGAAAGTTCAATAATTTTAAAATACTACCACCATTGAATTTCATCAACAAGTAAAACGGATGATCTGTACCTAAATGGGTTTTATCAGTCATTTTGTTTTAGTCACTTGCTCACTAGTACGCCCATAACGTCGCTCACGTTTTGCATAAGAATCTAATGCTAGTCGAAATTTTTTCTCATCAAAATCAGGCCATAAAGTATCTGTAAAATACATCTCAGTATAAGCCAATTGCCACAACAAAAAATTACTAATCCGGGTTTCACCACCTGTACGAATAAATAAATCAGGTTCAGGCAAGCCCTGTGTACTTACATGTTGACTAATCAAGTCTTCATTAACATTACTAGCTGATAATTCGCCCCGTTCAATTTTTTGGCTAATCAGCTGTACCGCATGAGAAATATCCCAACGACCACCATAATTAGCAGCAACGGTTAATTTAATCCCTGTATTGTCTCGCGTCATTTGCTCAGCTTCTTCCATATAAAGCTGTAACTCAGCAGGGAACACCGTTTTATCACCAATGACCCGTAACTGAGCATTATTTTTATGTAATTCTTGCACTTCACTTTTGACTGCTGCTAAAAACAATTTAAACAGCATACCGACTTCATCTTTCGGTCGTCGGCTATTTTCGCTACTAAATGCGAATAAAGTCAATGCTTCAATGCCCTGCTCTGCGCTATAACGGACAATACGTTTGACGGTGTCTAAGCCGACTTTATGTCCAGCAATGCGCGGTAAAAAACGTTTTTTTGCCCAGCGTCCATTACCATCTAAAATAATCGCAACATGACGCGGGATTTGAGAATCACTCATTGGATGCTTATAACAGTTGACTATAAATCATTAACAGCGAGCGTATCAACAACTCACTATCACCACTTAAACTTCCATTAACTCAGCTTCTTTTTCTTTCAACACATCATCCACTTTAGCAATGAATGTATTGGTTAGCTTTTGAACGCTCTCTTCTCCACGACGTTCATCATCTTCAGAAATGTCTTTTTCTTTTAATAATTTTTTGAATTCATGATTAGCATCACGGCGAATATTACGTATTGCAACTTTGGCATTTTCTGCTTCATTACGCACAATTTTAACTAAATCACGGCGACGTTCTTCTGTCATTGGAGGCAATGGGATACGCAGCATATTGCCAACATTGGTAGGATTTAAACCTAAATCAGAATTTAAAATCGCTTTGTCTACTGTTGCTAACATGGCTTTTTCGAAGGGTGTCACACCTAAAGTTCTTGAGTCTAATATGGTGACACTGGCTGCTTGAGCAATAGGGACTTCTGAGCCGTAATAATCAACTTTGATATGATCTAATAAGCTGGTATGTGCACGACCTGTACGGATTTTGACGAATTCATGTTTAAGACTTTCAACACTTTTGCCCATGCGCTCTTTGGCATCGTCTTGTACCATTTGCATCATTTCACTCATTATGCTTTTGCCTCTTTTTGATTTTATGATGAAGGACTGGCCGTCCTCACGTTATTTTCTAGGTCTATATCTATTTTTAAAAATTTAGGATTGCCAGTCCTAATGGTTACGAATGGATTAATGTGCCTTCATTTTGCCCCATCACAGCACGTAATAACGCACCTGATTTGCTCATATTTAATACTTGCAATGGCATGTTGTGTTCACGGCACAAAACCACAGCCGTCATATCCATAACACCTAATTGACGTGTAATAGTTTCATCATAGCTCAGTGTTGTAAACTTGTTTGCATTGGGATTTTTAACAGGATCAGCATCATAAACACCATCAACTTTGGTGGCTTTAATCATCAAATCTGCTTTAATTTCAATCGCACGCAAACTGGCAGCAGAATCAGTAGTAAATAATGGATTACCTGTGCCCGCGACAAAAATCACGACTTTGCTTGCTTCTAAATGCTGAATTGCTTGACGACTGGAATAATGCTCACAAACCCCATCAATGCGTAATGCTGACATCACTCGTGCATCAACATCAATTTTTTTAAGCGCATCTTGCAACGCCAGACCGTTCATGACCGTTGCTAACATGCCCATTTGATCGCCAGTCACACGTTCGATGCCACTGGCTGATAAATCCACGCCCCGAAAAATATTACCACCACCCACAACTAAACCCACTTGCACATTTTGTTGTACGATGTCTTTCACCGCTTGTGCTGTTTGGCCTAGAATTTCAGCATTAATCCCAAAACGATCATCGCCCATTAAGGCTTCGCCACTGAGTTTAAGTAAAACACGCTGATGTGGAGTAGTAGTTGACATGAATTAGCTTCCTTGTACTTGTTTCATCACTTCTTCAGCAAAGTTTTCAGATTTTTTCTCAATCCCTTCGCCTACTTCAAAACGTACAAAACTTTTTACTGTCGCGCCATTGGCTTTTAATAATTTTTCAACAGTTTGGTCTGGGTCTTTAACAAATGGTTGACCGACTAAAGTAATTTCACCTAAGAATTTTTTGATCCGCCCACCGACCATTTTTTCGATAATTTCAGGTGGTTTGCCACTGTCTTCGGCTTGAGCAATTAAAATTGCTTTTTCTTTTTCAACGATGTCACTGGGGACTTCATCTGCATTAGTGAATTGTGGACGGCTCGCTGCAACATGCATTGCTACGTCTCTGGCTAATTCTTCGTTGCCACCTTCCATATCAACTAAAACGCCGATACGACTACCATGTAAATAAACACCTAATTGTGCACTTTCCATCAATGAAAACCGACGTACTGAGACATTCTCACCGATTTTAGCAATTAAGTCTTTGCGTGTTTCTTCAACTATTTTGCCGTTACCGTAGTCAGTCGATAATAAGGCATCTAAATCAGCAGGCTGTGCTTCCAATGCTTTTGCAACAACACCATTACAGAAGTCTTTAAAATCATCCGCTTTAGAAACAAAATCTGTTTCACTATTAATTTCTACAATAGCGGCTTTATTACCATCTGCTTGTACAACAATTAAGCCTTCCGCAGCAACACGGCCCGCTTTTTTCTCAGCTTTGGCTTGACCCGCTTTACGCATGGTTTCAATGGCTGCTTCGATGTCGCCATCTGTTTCAACTAAGGCTTTTTTGCATTCCATCATGCCAGCCCCAGTGCGCTCACGTAATTCTTTAACTAAAGCGGCTGTAATCGCCATTGTGTTTAACCTCTTTAAAATACTTAATAAATTCGGTGTTTTTTAATTAATATAAAGACTGGCTGTCTTAAAGTTGATCTAAGAATTATAAATCTAGTTACCATGCTTTGCGTGGTGTCAGCCTAGATGCTCTGCATCATCATTTATTCTGTCAAGATATGGAGTATCTAAAACCACATTCCAACGGAAAGACCGTCAGAATGAGTTTAACAAATATCTTATGCAGTCGCTTCAGCAGGTTTGTCTGCAACTGGTTCAGCGGCTTCTGTTGCTTCAACAACAGGTGCTGCTGGAGCTGCTTCTACAACTGCTGGTGTTACTTCAACAGGTGCTGGAGCCGCTTCTACAACTGCTGGCGTTACCTCAGCAGGTACTGGAGCTGCTTCTACAACTGCTGGTGTTACTTCAACAGGTGCTGGAGCCGCTTCTACAACTGCTTCAGGCTCAGGTTTTGCGTCAACGTCTGGCATGATTTCCATAGTGGCTTCTTTAGCTTCGATAATCGTATCCGAAATACCTTTAGCATATAAGCTAATTGCACGAATTGCATCATCATTACCAGGGATAACATAGTCAACATTGTTAGGACTGTTATTTGTATCCACTACACCAATCACAGGGATGCCTAATTTTTTAGCTTCGCTGACCGCAATTTTTTCATGACCAACGTCGATGATAAATAATGCATCAGGTAAGCCACTCATGTCTTTAATACCGCCTAAGCTGCGTTCTAACTTATCTAATTCACGAGTAAGTGATAACGCTTCTTTTTTGGTCAATTGGTCAAATGTACCATCTTCAGTCATCGCTTCTAAATCTTTCAAACGTTTGATAGACGAACGAACGGTTTTATAGTTGGTTAACATACCACCTAACCAACGACGGTTAACATAAGGCATTCCACAGCGAGCTGCTTCTGCTTTTACTACTTCTTGCGCTGCACGTTTAGTACCCACAAACAAAATTTTGCCTTTTTTAGAGGCTAATTTACCAATGACGTTTACCGCATCAAGATAGAGTGGTAATGTTTCTTCAAGGTTAATAATATGAATTTTGTTGCGTTCCCCGAAAATATAAGGACGCATTTGAGGATTCCAAAAACGAGTTTGGTGTCCAAAGTGAACACCAGCTTCTAACATTTGGCGCATTGACATATCAGCCATAAAAATCTCCTAAAATAGGGTTTTATACCTCCATGTATCCCATATATTGACTCGGACGAGCACCCTAATATATGTGACGATACATGTGTGTATTTAAAGCGTTTGCTTTATATCATAAGTCATGCTGTGATGACAATGATTGATAGCAAATTAAAACCGTTTATTATAACGGATTTTTATAGGTGCTACAGCACTTATTTGAAATTACTTATAGAATATTATTCAAGAGTATTGAAATTTAGGCAGGAAAGCGGGATGAGTTCTTGAGTTGAAACTTTTTATGAACCGTCTTGAGCTTCTTAGTTTAAATACTGAAAATCTTATCAAAGATAATCCATAATGACTTCATAATTCATGACGATATAAACCTATATCCTTTTTCAATACGATTACCCTGATTAATAGAGTAGAAAAAGGCTGATAGGAAAAAGCCAAGTTGCTCATACTTAGCTTTTTCCTATCAGGATATGAGTTGGCTTTTTATGGAATTAATAATTTTTGGCCTGGAAATACCGTATAAGGTGTACCAATACCATTCCAAATAGCCAATTCATGGGTTGTTACATCATACTTTTTAGCAATACTGGATAAAGTCTCACTGTTTGCCACAATATGATAGCTTGGAGATTTCACTGCTAATGGAGTAGGTGTTGCAGGGCTCGTAATACGGCTACTTGATAATAAGCTGTAATTACTGCTATTTGTACTGCTACTTGATGGCGATGTATAAGTATTATTATAAGCATTGCCAGTATAGTAGGAGGACTGAGACGCTAAACCACTATTTGACGATACAATTAAACGCTGCCCAACAGATAGTGAAGAAGGTGATAGGCCACCATTCCATGCCTGCAATTGTTGAACTGTTACACCATATTGTTTAGAAATCCGATATAAATTATCACCTGCTTGTACGACATGATATTGAGTGCTTGTTGTACTTGGTGTCGTTGTGCCTGCATTATTGCTGCCACGACCAATAGATAATTTTTGACCAACACTCAAAGCAGGATACGGAGGATATAAACCATTGCCACTAGCCAACTGATCTACACTTATGCCATAGCGACGTGAAATATTATATAAAGTATCACCACGTTGAACTGTATGGTAACTAGAACCACCGCTTGGCACTGCTGCTACAGGAGCGGACGAACTGCCAGCACTGACGACTAAACGCTGCCCAACAGATAATGAAGAAGGTGACAGTCCACCATTCCATGCCTGTAATTGTTGAACGGTAACACCATATTTTTTAGAAATCCGATATAAATTATCACCTGCTTGTACGACATGATAGCTTGCTCCAATCGGCGTATTCACAACAGGCGTTGTTATAACAGGAGGAGGGTTATCATAACCAAAATCAGGTGTTGTCGGTGTATTGTCAATGGGATAAGTGACAACAGGCGATGTGCTTGATGTTGGTGAACCAGACACGGCTAAACGTTGTCCAATTCTTAAATCATTTGGATTTATACTCGGATTCCAACGCAATAAATCATTCGTAGTCACGCCATAAGCTAAACCAATTCGGTATAAATTTTCACCTGTTTGAACATAATGATAAGTCGTTGTGTCATAGCTAGGATTATTAGGCACAGTTGTCGTTGGTGTATCTACAACAACAGGGTCTGTATAAGGCGGTGGCGTATAAGGTTGCTCAGGCTGGGTCGGCGTCGGCGGATAGGTTGGATAAGTTGCAACAGGATCAGTCGCCGTCGGAACATCTTCCTTTTTGGCATAGGGGTCTAGGGCACAGCCTTGCAAATAAACAAGCACGATTAAGCCAATCAATGTGCGTAGTTTTGTGGGATGAGCAAACATACGGCTTTAAACTCCAAATAGGGGAATATTCAAATAAAATTCACAAAAACTAACGGCTATTCTTGCATAAAGAAGTCTTGCAAATCAACTGATGTATTAAGGGAATCTCAATTTTAGTAATCCATTTTGTATTGATTTCTCAATTCAGGCCGTACATTATTAACGAACCTATCAATTTTTATTGTAAGAGAATAATTGTGCTACAACCTAGATTGATTTTATTTCCACAACAACACATAGATAATACAACAGATTTTATTAGCTTGCTCACTGAAGCCCAATTAATTAGCGGTAAATTTGATTTTAAACAACACATCCATTATTTAGTTGGGCAGCAATTTTTTCAGCATATTATGTTTTTGGGTTGTTCGCCTTTTATTCAAACTGAATTACCTGAAGACGTGAATGATATGAATTTTTGTCATATTGAAATAACTTCATCACAGTCCGAAACCCAATTTTTTCATGCTCAGCAAATGAGGCCACCACGTTGCCCACACTGTAAAAATCAAATATCTCATTGGCGCATTATCATTAAACAATGGCAACAAGATAAATCTTGCGATTCGTATACTTGTCCAGAATGCCAACAAATAGTCAATATCACTGAATTGAATTGGCGTAATAAAGCAGGTTTTGGCCGTGAAATGATTAGTATTTGGGGTGTTTTTGAGGGTGAAGCGATTCCAAATGACACATTTTTATCTCAGCTTAAACAATGGACGGGTGTTAATTGGCAATATTGTCATGCAACAGGCGATCATTATTAGAAGTTAATAATAACTTTATATTTAGTTCACTAAATTGCTATGTTAAAATACGAGCAACTATTTTGATTTTACTAAAGAAAAAATATTTTGAGTATAAATATAGCAATCCAAACCCCTGTTACTACAGACTTTGAACTTTCGCCAGTAGATAACCAACGCTTAGCTAATTTATGTGGACAATTTGATGAGCACTTACAGCAGTTAGAACAACGATTTCAGGTTGTCATTAGTAACCGTGGTCATCAGTTTCGGGTTGAAGGTACAGAACAAGCGGTGAATGACGTTGTTACACTGTTAAATCAACTGTATAAAGCAACCAATGAAGAACAGCTAAGCCCAGAACGAATTCATTTATTTTCCCAGCCCGCCAATGTTGAAACGGCGGCACGAGAAGAGCTAGAAAAATTAAGTCGAAAAACACGTGCTGAACCTGAAGGAGCTGAAGTTATTTTACGTACTCGACGTGGCACAATTAAAGGCCGTGGAGAAAATCAGCGTAAATATTTAAATCGCATTATGCGTCATGACGTTAATTTTGGGATTGGGGTTGCAGGTAGTGGTAAAACCTATTTGGCCGTAGCCTGTGCTGTAGAGGCTTTAGAATTAGAACGAGTAAAACGAATTGTTTTGGTCAGACCTGCTGTTGAAGCAGGTGAAAGTTTAGGGTTTTTACCGGGTGATTTAGCCCAGAAAGTCGATCCTTATTTAAGACCAATTTATGATGCTTTGTATGAAATGATGGGTTTTGAGCGTGTGGCGAAATTGATTGAACGTCAAGAGATTGAAATTGCGCCATTAGCTTATATGCGTGGCCGAACCTTGAATGACTCATTCATCATTTTGGACGAAGCACAAAATACCACGGTTGAACAAATGAAAATGTTTTTAACCCGGATTGGTTTTGGCTCAACTGCGGTGATTACAGGTGATATTACCCAAATTGATTTGCCACGACACACTAAGTCTGGTTTACGCCAAGTAATGGATATATTAAACGAAGTTGAAGGTATCAGCTTTACTTATTTTGCGGCTAAAGATGTGGTGCGCCACCCTATAGTCTCGCGCATTATTGGGGCTTATGAAATCGCCGAAGCTAAACAAGCTGCATTGGAAGATAAAACAAAGTCAAATTAATACAGGTTCAGATTGCAAATAGCTTGGTATACAAGTAGCATCCTTCTAATATACTAGTGCGTAATCAGAATTTAGGAGAGACTAATGAAAACATTCCAGCTTTTATGTGCTTTTATTTTATTGAGCCTGAGCTTTACCGTGAATGCAAATTGTAAATTTGATAAAACAGCAACCTATGCTCATTATCAGATACGGGTTTATACCGATGGTAATAGTTGCTCATTACAAACTTATCAAATGATTGTGCAAAGTAGAGGGCAAACTCTAAAAGTACTGGCAAAACAAAGTGAACCTGTTCAACAAATGTGGGTCACAGATTTAGACAACGATGGCTTGTTTGAAGTATTGATTTTTTCAGCATCTGTCGAAACAGGGGAATATGGAGAATTAGTATTACATGAATGGACAGGCAATGATTTTAACTCACGCTTCTTGCCAGTATTGAGTTCTGCCCAGCAACAAGGTTACCGGGGCTTTGATAAATATAATGTATATCAAAATCAATTAATCCATGAATTCCCTATTTACCAGCAAGGCGATAAAGATTGTTGCGCCTCAGGTGGTAAAAGACAATCTGTTTATCAATATCAAAACAATAGCATTAAACAAATTGCCTCAAACCTCATTAATTAAAACTAAACAATGTGACAGTTCTTAATTTGTAATATAGTCAATTTCGTTTTGGGTGTTAGGACTGGCAGTCCTGTATCATCTTAGAATAAAACGACTATATAGGGCTGTCAAATTAATATGTTAACGACAAGAAGCAGGTAAATATTGTTCTGGAATTGGATCAGATGTACCCTCTAAAGTACAAACCCAATCACGGCTCTCAAGCACATAAACCAGCCTAATTTGTTTACCACCGATATTAGCGTTTTCTGGTTTCATGGTTGCCTCTACATAAAAACTTTCTTGGCTACTACCTTTGTAATCAAAATTAATAGGTCCTCCTGACTCTATGACACTGGTATAAAGCCCTGTAGTTTTTCCGCCAATACTTGCTATTGTAGGCCAAGTATTCCAAGTCAAATGATATTCAGCCATCGGCTGTCTAAGGCCGCTAAGCAATGTTAAAGGTTCTGATACCTTTGAACGGGTCATGTAATCACTATAAAGTGGTAGTCCAAAAGTTGCAATCACACCAATAATTCCAACGACAATCATTAATTCAACAATACTAAAACCACGCTGTTGCATGACTTTTCCTCCAAGATTTTAAAGTTTAAAACATGTTATATATTTTAGACTTTAGCAGAAGATATGCCACCCAAAAATTTAATGCTATTTATCAGCTTAATATGAGAAATCTGAAGCTGGATCAGTACATGGTTTTAATGTTGTTAGTTAGTCTAGTTGTGCCATCACATCTTCTGGAATATCTGCGTTAGAATAGACCTGCTGTGTATCATCTAATTCCTCTAACATATTCAATAAACGTAACATTTTTTCTGCACCACCCAAATCTAATACAGTGCTAGTTGCTGGCTTCATGGTGATTTCAGCTTGCTCGGAAATGAGTTCTGCTTTGTCTAAAGCTTGTTTAACACTATAAAAATCTTCTGGGGCTGTCAATATATCGAATGAACCATCCTCATTTTGCTCAATGTCTTCTGCACCTGCATCTAATGCCACTTCCATGACTGCATCTTCGTCAGCATCAGCATTGAAGCTTAATAAGCCTGCTTTACTAAATAAATAAGAAACTGAGCCATCAGTACCTAAATTACCACCTGATTTACTAAATGCATGGCGCACTTCCGCTACTGTACGGTTACGGTTATCGGTCATGCAATCAACCATCACGGCAACACCACCTGGTCCGTAGCCTTCATAGCGTACTTCCTCAAAGTTATCACCGTCTTGTGTGCCAGCACCACGCTTAACAGCACGCTCAATCGTGTCCTTGGTCATATTACTGCCAAGTGCTTTATCAATGGCAGCCCTTAAACGGGGATTTGCATCAGGGTCTTCTCCTCCCATACGCGCTGCTACGGTGATTTCACGAATCAACCGAGTAAATAATTTTCCGCGTTTCGCATCTTGAGCACTTTTGCGATGTTGAATATTAGCCCATTTACTATGTCCAGCCATAAGTCCATCTTTTAAATTAGAAAAGTTAAACACTATTCAAGTGACTCAATATTTAAATCACTCAAAATATAAATATTCAAAGATTTAAGCACTTGTACTACAAAAACAAAAGGCAACACGAAGTTGCCAAAAGATCATTCTAAAAGAGCATTCAATTATTATTCAAAAGGGTAACTAAAGTTAACCTCAAAGTGAATGCCATCATCTTGTAAATCATCGTCTTGTTGATCACCTACATTACGCAGTGCATGACCCCAGTATAAAATAGCATTGACCCGCTGACTTGGCATCCAACGCAAACCCAAACCTACGCTAGAAATATTGTCAGGTTTTGGTGTATCCGCATCCGCATTCCAAGCCCGTCCATAATCCAAAAATGGTGCGATTTGTAATATACCGTCATCAGTATCTTTACTAATACCTGGTACAGCTAATTTAGCAACAGGAATCCGCCACTCAATTGACGCGACTAAGCCATTATCACGTGTCATTTGGTTTTCACGATAGCCTCGGACTGTTGATGCACCACCTACTGAGAATTTTTCCAATGGTAATAAATCTTCATTTGCCCACTGCATATCAGCACGAATTAAAAGCTGTGTATCTTGGCTACCCAATGCAGCAATTCTTTGAACCCATTGAAATTGGCCTAACCAAGTGAAAAATTGACCATCTGGAGAACCATCAGTATTAATTGTGGCATCCCACGCATCGAACCCAAAATTAAAACTTGAGCGAGCGGCAATGACTCGGGTACGACTACGATCTAACCAGTCTTGTGAAAAACGTAATACAGAAATACGACTTTCACCATCTTGAACACCGGGTGAAAATGAGAATTTTTGTTCAAGCGGCGTGCCTTTAAACATATAGGTTGTACTACTACGACGCTCAAGTTTTAAGCCCAAATTCAATTCTTGATTAGGGGTTTTAATTAATGGCTGAGTAATACCGAGTGCATAGGTTTCAGCTTCACTTTCAATATTGAGTTGGTTAAAAGGTTCTGATACTACTTCTGCATCGCTACGTTCGGCACTAAACGCTAAGGTTGTTCCATAACGGCTACTGACAGGAATTGAATAATTTAAGCTATAATCTCTGAGGCCTTCAGTCAAACCAAGACGCAAGTAAATACTATCGCCTAAACCAAGTAAATTGCGATGCACTCCAAACACTTCACCACGATATGAGCCAACACTAGGAGAGCGATGATTGTTGAAACGAGCACCCAATTCCCAAGGCGTTGCTTCTGTTACATTCAATTTTAAAATGCCTTCACCTAGGCGAATACCCGGCCCTAATTCAGCATTGATTCGGCGGAATAATGGGTTTTGATGTAATAATTGCAAACGTTCCTGCAAGGTATTAATATTTAATACATCACCATCGTTACCACCCACACGGCCTTTAATATAGTTAGGATAAAGCCGACCTTCTTCACCATTATTTTTTAAATTAGTGATGTCTATGTCAATCAATTTGCCTTCAATAATTTCTAGCTCAATTTCACCATTTTCAACTTGCTGATCTGGGATAATTGCGCCTGAGTTGATGTAGCCCGCTTCAATATATTTACGAGTGATAATATTTTTAACCATCTGTAATTCTTCAGCAGAAATCTGACGATCTTGATAGTCTGTTACTAAATCAGATAAAAATTCACTACTGTATACGGTATTTCCTTTAAATTTAAACTTGCCTACATCTACTGTAGGTAGTGCGGACAACGGTGCTTTTCCACTTTCATATAAATCAGGTAAAGGTGGCAATGGGGGTAATATACTGGCTTTTGGCTCGGCAAACTCCGAGTTCAAGCGGTCTGAACCAGACGATAAATCACGCTCGATGGAGTTATTATCCACAGCCCCAACATTTAGAGATAAAATAGTTACCCCTAAAAAGATCAAACTGGATTGAATGAAGTGGTACACGGTTCGAGTTACCTCTTTTAGAATATTTAATGGCTTGCTTATTTTAATATTTAAATCAGACTATTTAGCCAATGATACCGATTTTCTGCGTTTTGTTCAAATGGTTGTGGTAGTGATAAATTATTGTATTTTGAACATTTCACATATCTGAAAAATGTTTATATTTTACAATTAATAAAGATTTGGAGGCATTATGCAAATTGTGGTCTTGGGCGTAGGCAATATTTTATTGACAGATGAGGGTATAGGGGTTCATACCGCCGAGTATTTAATGAAAAATTACGATCACCCCGATAATGTAACTATTTTGGATGGTGGCACAATGGGTATGGAGTTGTTAGGGCATATTATTGATATTGATTTATTGATTATATTGGATGCCGTTGCAAGTAACAAACCTGTGGGAACAGTAGTGACAATGGAAGATGATGAAATTCCAAAATTTTTTGCTTCTAAGCTGTCACCCCACCAAATTGGTATTGCTGATGTATTAGCTGCTGCGGATTTGATTGCAAAGTCACCGAATAAAATTTTATTATTTGGTGTTGTGCCTAAAAATTTAGAGTTGAGTACAGAATTAACTCCTATTGTCGCGGAAAAATTACCTATTTTGGTTGAACATGTCATTGAGGCTTTACAGCAAAATAATGTTGAGTTGAAGAAACTTGAGTCTACTATTTAAAAATGATCAACGCTCAATTTAGAGAGATATGTATTGGGCGTTGATAGTTAACCGCCATAGTAAGTTTTATTCTAAAATGATATCAGGACTGGCAGTCCTTAAGGTCTTAAAAATAATTGATATTTAAAGTTTTATAGGACTGCCAGTCCTAATACCCAAAACGAAATTGACTATAGCTTACCACCCAGGCATCCAGCTTGTCGCATTGTTCATCCGACCCATGACAGGTACGCCTGCCGCTGCCATATTATGGATATCAAACGCCATAATATCCATACGTTTTGACATGTTATCAATATCTGCCATCATTTTAGGTATTGCATAGCCAACATCTGCCAAATTATTAAAATCGTAGTCAATATTGGCAATATGATCCATTAAAGTCATATTTGCACCAAAATCAAGAATACTTTTAAGCTCATTGATTTTACTCTGTAAGTATTTTTGTTTGTCACTTCCTGCTGGAGCATGTGCAAGTTTATTCTCTAAATCATTGATTTTATCCTTAATATTTACACTCATAAACGCCAAATAATTTTCTGAGTGACCCAATATAGCTTGATACGCTTGTTTTGCCACTGGAGCTAGCTCTTTCCCAGCTTCAGCCATCATTTGCCCAAACATCGTCATTAGCATACTTTGAACTTGGTCACATGGCATTTGAGGAAGTTGCCCACAAGTTGGCATAAGAGTCCTTGGCTGTTGTTCATCAACCTCATTCGCATGAGCAACACTAAATAACTCTTGCTTCATAGGAATAACGAACATAATTGCTAGGACAAAAACACCAACTCCCATCCAACGTATCATACGTTCAAGTGAGTGGTGACGAGCTTCGTTTTTAGCTACAATATCAGTGAGTTGCTGAATAGTTGCTGCTTGTTGTTCTACAGTTTCTTGTAATG
>JADGDW010000266.1 GCA_016744725.1 Candidatus Albibeggiatoa sp. nov. BB20
TTATTTTAGTGTTTAGCAGCTTTACGCTCGATATTGAACAAAAAATCCCCGAAATTTCCAAATGGATTGGCAAAGAAGCACTACTTTCCCAGCATCCAAAACCTATCACTATGATAACGGAGCAGAAAAGCATGAAATCAATTGCGGTTTACCATAATAAAGGTGGTGTAGGGAAAACAACAACCGTGGTTAATTTAGCAGCGGCATTTGCTAAAAAAGGGCAGCGCGTTCTTATTATTGACTTAGACAGTCAGGCAAATTCGACTTTTGCAACGGGTTTGCTAAATTTTGGTGATGAAGAAAAAGATGATGTTAAAGATAACTATATTTATCACCTTTTAAAACATCAAGATACGTTCCCAATCAAAGAAGTTGCACGTCCTGCGCGTTATACAGCTTATAAAATCGATGTGATTCCTGCCCATATCCATCTTATGGAGCATGAAATGGAGTTGAATCGTTTAGATTTTAGTCGTGGCATTTTATTGAAAAAGCTCAAACAAGTTAAAGACGATTACGATATTGTGTTAATTGATACACCGCCTTCTTTAAATTTATATGCGAGAATTGCGCTGATTACTGCTGACTATTTGCTTATTCCTTCTGATTTGAAGCCTTTTGCTAATGAAGGTCTAAACAATATCAAAAATTTTGTTAAAGATATTAATGGTTTCAAAGAGATGATTAATATACCCCCTTTAAATATCATTGGCGTGTTACCAACCAAAGTATCTGCGAATGCCAAGTTTGCACAAGGTACTTTAACTAACCGTATTGCAGCCGTTAAAGAACGTTATTCGCTGGATGTTTTGGAACAGTGTGTGATTCATGAATTAGATGATTTAGCCAAATGTGTTGAACAAACTGTTACTGTGGGCGACCTTGAATTAACTGATCCGCGCTCTATTTTTGACTATAAACCCCACTCGAAATCAGCTGGTGAATTTAATAAATTGGCTGACGTTATTTACGACAAAATAGGATAGATGATATGACAAAATTATCTCCTGCTATCGTTTTAGTGAAAGATATTCGCTCCAATACGCTCAAACAAAATTTTGATGCGGAAAAGTTGAATATTGCTGCACGATTAATTCTTGATATAGAAGGGATTATTTCGCCTATTATTGTATCTCGAGAGGGTGTTGAGCATTATCGGGTGATTCAGGGTGATTTTGAATATCATGCTGCAATGAGGGCGCGGGAGATAGACCCTATTCGTGGCGAGACGATTGATGCTTACATTGTGAATACAGAGACGCAAGAGACCATCGAAAAGCAAATTCAAGTTTTCAGGAATTCTGATTATAATCAGGTGAGTAAACCCGTGAATAGCACCGAATCTGGAGGTTTAGAAACCTTGCTTAAATCCTGTTTACAACCTGTTATGGACAAATTAACCCATTTGCAGCCTATTATGGATAGATTGACAGCGATTGAAAGTCAGCTTTCTATCCAAGATGTGCCAGTTGAAATACCGCAACAAGAGCATCAACCACAAAAACCTGTGGAAGACGTGGAAGACATAGTTCAGCAAGAGCCTGTTCAAATAGATGCTAAACTTGAAACACTAACGCCATTATTTGAAAATAAACAAGAAGCCATTGAAAAAATCGTTTCTGAGCCAACTCATGTAAATGAAAATGTTGTTTCTGAAACACCTGAACTCATTCCTGCTTATTTGAAATTAATCAATGAATTGCCTTCCAATCTGTTAGCAGAAAAACTCAAAGACTTATCTATTAGACAGTCTCCCACAAAAGCAATTTTGGAAAATAGACCATTTGCATCAGAAAAGGCGTTATCTTCGATTAAGGGTGTAGCAGCTAAAACCATCGAAAAATTACAAACTTTACAAGATGATATTTCAGAACCTATGGCAGTTGAAACGCAGTCAAATAAACAAACTGCGCCACCACCTGTACAAAAAGAAAGTTCAACAATGACTGATGCTTTTTTAAGCAAGTTGAATCAAATGGATAAAATTGAGTTGTTTTTTAAGGTAAAACGGGCAACTAATTTAAATGATAATAAAATTAACCAATTGATTGACAATAGACCTTATCAAGCGTTATCTGATATCAAGGCTGTTAATAAGAAGCATTTAGAGAAAATTAGACCGCTTTTAACGGAATAGGTTGATTGGCAATACTGTTTAAATAGAGAGGCAAATTTCCCTGTTTGCCTCTTTGAAGAATTAAATACTTAGCACCCCGTGATATTTGTTACAAAGAGCTAAGTATTATAGTGAAATCATTATGAGGAGGTGTTATTTTAAGGTGATAGAAATTTATAGAGTAGAAATAGCCTGTTAAATTCACTCTACTTTATACTGTGAAAAAATTATAAATGTCTTGAGATAACGCCATGATTCCATCACTTAAATATATTGAGTTAGATTTGTGCTAAACTTTTGATATTAGCTACTTAACTTCAGTAATTCCCTAAGTGGCTTGCTAATAGGAAGTTATGGTTTGGAACTTCCCATTTTTATTTATCAAAAAATCTCTTATGTAGAGTAAATTGCCAAAAAATGAAACTATCCGACTTTTTTAGCTTATATTGCGAGTTTAGAAATAAAAGCTTTGGTGCGTTTTTTAACCCTTGACCCCATGAAAGGTTAGCATAATGCAATGGTTAGTCTTGATTATATTGATTTTTTTAATGCCATCAAGTTACGCACTAGAGGCAATTAAATTAAATATTGGTAGTATTTCTGCTGAAGGCTGGAAAGCCAATAAAGTAGATATAAATTTATCAAAACTACAACGTCAAAAACCAATATTGGATGTCAAAGTAAAACAATTTGATTTAGATAGCTTAAAAAAACCACTTTATAATTTACAAGTCAGTTGCTCTCAACTAAAATCCACGATAAAAGCAATTAGTTGTGCTAATAGTCAATTAAATATCCAAGATAAATATTTAGGTAAACCTAAGGGTAAATTTGATTTCAGTTATTCTCCTGATACGCAAATTTTTAATGCGCTGCTCAAGCAATTTAAAATCGCCAGTGGCTCAATCAATATGGATTTTCAAGCCAAGCTCGCGGACTGGAAAACCACAATTAAAACCCAAACAGTCGCTATTTCTCAACTGATTACTTATAAAAACCGCTATATTGACATACCTCTACC
>JADGDW010000125.1 GCA_016744725.1 Candidatus Albibeggiatoa sp. nov. BB20
GATCAGTTTGTGGCAGATGCGTAGTGCATTGATTTTTTACCATAAACATTATGGGCTGTTATATGCGTGGCTGTGGTTGCAGTTGGAAAAACAGTGGCATCGGATACGCTATTGGAAAAATATCTGGAGTCGTGATCCCGATAGACAAGAAAAAGCCCATTATTCAGGTGAATGGATTAAATTACTAAACCAAGCTTGGAAAGATACCCAAGGCGGTAAAATTTCTCCTACGCGTCCTTGGTAGTTTTTGGCAAAATAAATCTTGTGTTCCAATTACTTTGGAACGAGATAAAATTTATAAAGCCAATCCTTATCTAAACTATAGTCGTTTTATTCTAAGATGATACAGGACTGGCAGTCCTTAGTTTTAAAAGTAATTGATATTTAAAGTTTTATAGGACTGCCAGTCCTAACACTCAAAACGAAATTGACTATAATGAGATAAAGCAATGCAACAATGGTGGCAACAGCAATTTCCCAAAGGCTGTCAGTTTGCGCAGATTCAAGATGCAAATCAACAAACAGTTAATATTGCATATGGCGAAAAAGGTCAAGGTAAAACATTGATTTTACTGCATGGCTGGGGGTTGTGGAGCTACGCATGGCATCGAAATATTGATCTGTTAGCAGAGCATTTTCGAGTAATTTGTGTTGATTTCAAAGGCTCAGGCTTTTCCGATAAACTCGATAAACCCGAAATAGCTGGCCATCAAATCATTGAAACTATACATTTTATTCAACAAGTTTCTGATGAACCTGTCATCTTGTTAGGTGAATCATTGGGCGGCTTGGTTGCACTGGGTGTTACAGAGCAAGCCCCTGAATTAGTTGAGCAATTGATAGTGGTGGATGCGGCGATTTTTCCGCAAAAAATGCCTAACCTTGGTATGTATTTGTTAGGCGTAATGCCATTAGGACTGGTTCGGTGGTTTGATAAATTACGTTTGGCACGTTTGTTTTATCCTCTGATCTATTTGGTCGTTAAAATGAGTCATGCACAAACTCATCATAAAATCCCAACTAAAAAGCTTAAAAAAGCCATTCAGCAAAATATTTATCCGTACTATCATTTCCCTAATGCAATTACTAAACTGATTGAAGATACAAAAATCGGTATCAATGAGTTGTCTAAGCAAGAACGTGATGAACCTAATTTGCTGACCGATATTCAGAATAAACTACCAGAAATTCAATGTAATACACTTATTTTATGGGGTGATAAAGATATATGGTTTCCCGTCACTCATGCAGAAAAATTGCATAGTATATTGCCTCATTCTCAATTAAATATTATCCCAAATTGTGGACATCATGCCAGCAGTGATGCCGCAGACGCAATCAGCCAAGCGGTTATTGAGTTTGGTAATAGTAAAAAATAGTTTCTGAATCTAATACTATAAAAACAATTCTAAGATATAGATTTGAATCGTAACTTGTGACGACGCACCGCGTCGTCATCTGAATGGAACGAGAAAAATTGAAATCGATAGCTTTATATTTAGCGTTTAGAAAATAAAGGTATTTATAAAAAACCGTGATCTTATTCAAAAAGCAGAATTTATGACAATCCAACGCAGAATTTCAGTAATTGGCCTCGGTTATGTGGGTTTGCCCGTGGCCATGGCATTTGCAAAAAAAGGCCTTGTTATAGGGTTTGATGTCAATGAACAACGGATTACTGAACTGAATGAACAATATGATATTACCCAAGAATTAACCACTGCGGATTGGGAAAATGTACAAATTCATTTCACTACCAATCCAGAAAAATTAACCGAAGCAGACTTTCACATTATCGCAGTGCCAACCCCTGTTGATGAGCACAAAACACCCGATTTATTACCTGTTTTAAAAGCCTCCAAAACGATAGGCAAGCATTTGAAGCAAGGCGATATTGTGATGTATGAATCTACGGTTTACCCCGGTGCAACCGAAGAAATGTGTATTCCCGTATTAGAACGTACTTCGGGTTTGCAATGTGGACGTGATTTTAAAGTGGGCTATTCACCTGAACGGATTAACCCCGGAGACATGCAACATCGGTTTGAAAATATTGTCAAAGTGGTTTCGGGTTTAGATGCAGAAGCATTGGATATTATTGCACAAGTCTATGCTTCAGTCGTGCAAGCTGGGGTGCATCGTGCATCAAGTATTAAAGTGGCTGAGGCGGCCAAAGTGATTGAAAACATTCAACGTGATGTCAATATTGCCTTAATCAATGAATTAGCAATGATTTTTAATCGGTTACAGATTGATACCCATGATGTATTACAAGCCGCAGGCACGAAGTGGAATTTTTTACCATTTACACCGGGATTGGTTGGTGGGCATTGCATTGGCGTTGATCCTTATTATTTGAAACATAAAGCGGAGCAAGTCGGTTATACACCACAGATTATTCCTGCCAGTCGACAAGTCAATGATGGTATGGGGGCGTTTATTGGCCAGCAAGCAGTGGAACATCTCACTCAAATCGGCTGTTTATTACAAGAAACCACCGTCACTATTTTGGGTTTAGCATTTAAAGAAAATGTAGCTGATTTGCGTAATACGCGGGTGGTAGATATTGTCCAAGTATTGCAGCAACACGGTATTAACATACAAATTCATGACCCTTGGGTTGAGCCACAGCAAGTACAACAAGAATATGGTTTAACCTTATGTGCAGAAAATCAATTGCAAAAAGCGCAATGTATTATTTTGGCAGTCGCACATCAAACTTATTTGGAAAAAGGCTGGGATTGGTTACAACAGCTTTTGGATAATGAACACTGTTTAGTCATGGATATTAAAGGGATTTTGCCACAGGAATCTGTGCCTGATAATGTGGTTTTGTGGCGATTATAAACCAAGGCATTACATCATTTATTGATTATCAGGATGGCCAATGTTTCAAAGCGTAAGTGGCCTATAGTGAATTTCTTGTTATGCGTTAGGACTGGCAGTCCTTTAATATTTCAAATATCAAACACTTTCAAATTTGAGGACGGCCAGTCCTGTATCACTTTAAAATAAAACGACTATAAAACATAAAAAACTACCTGATTACCCATAATGATCAGCGAAAATAAGAAGGTGATAAGGCAAGGGAGGAGTTCTAAGAGAATTTATAAGCCAAACGGGGTAGTAAATCAAGTTGAAAACGTTGATTAAAACGATAGCAAAATTCAGTATATCCAACAACATAAACAGTTGAATTTTAAAGATGAAAGTTATGTGTGGGATTGATTTTTATTCTATGGATATGGTTGGTTGCATCAATCCTAAATATCTAGGGCAATATTCTAGGCTATAGAATTACGCCCTTTCAGGGTTAAATAATATTTTATTTGTAAATTGCCTGTTTCAACTCTTCTACCGCCATTTCATAATACTTTTTGCCGCCAAACACATTTTTAATAATTTCCACAGGTGTACCGATTTGGTCAAAAGGTTGAAGTTTAAGCACTTTGCGATCTTCAATACTCACAATACCTTTATCTGCATATTTATCTAACAACGCATCGATCACGGCACGGGCTTGCGTATTATAACGGCTAAACACATCACGCTTTTTAACTTGTTTGGCGCGTTCGGCACGGGTAAGAGGTGTCTGATCAAATGCAATATGGCAAATCAAATCAAAGTCACTGTAATCAGCACCAACCTCTTGTGCTAACTTATCCAATTCAATCCCATACTCTTGCAATGTCTCAATGATGGCGATTTTTTTATCTGCTTTATGCCAACGACGTAGAAAATTATCCATTGAAACATATTCCTGACGGATGTGCTTGCGGCTGTAATCACGATAAGATTCAGTTACCATTTTACCATCTGTATCCCGATATTCGACCCGCTCAGCCAGAATACTCACCTCAACACCACTGACATATACTTTATTCGCACCTTGTATTTTATCAATGCTACTGTCCTTGATTTCATCGTTATCGATTTCAGGTTCAGGTGGCACAGGACTATCACTTACACTAGGTTCATAAACTTGCACAGGATCAGAATCAAATTCGGAATCCCTAAATAATAACGTTGCCTTTTTAAAATCGATAATGGTGAAGAAAAATTTATTATGCTCTTCCTCAATACGTGTACCTCGCCCAATAATTTGCTTAAACATAGTCATAGACTTGATGGTTTTATCCAACACAATCAATTTACACGTTTTAGCATCCACCCCCGTTGTCATTAATTCTGACGTAGTTGCAATTACAGGATAATGGCTTTCAGGATCAATAAAATTATCTAACTCCGCTTTACCTTCAGCATTATCACCAGTAATCCGCATTACATATTTACTGTTATCTTTAGCTAACTGTCCTGCGGCATTGACAATAGCCACTCGCATTCGTTCCGCGTGGTTAATGTCTTCACAAAAAATGATGGTTTTAGCAAACGGATCAGTTGCTTTAAGATATTGCATGACTCGTTCAGCCACTCGTTTAGTGCGTTGGTTTAATATCAGAATTCTATCCATATCTGATTGATTATATTTGCGAAATTCAATTTTATTACCTAAGTCATCACGCATATTCGGAGGTGGAGTCCAGCCTAATAAATCTTTATCAAGATCAATCCGTACCACTTTGTAAGGTGCAAGAAAACCATCTTGTATACCTTGTTTCAAAGAATACTGATAAATAGGCTCACCAAAATAATCAATATTAGATGCATATTCAGTTTCTCTAGGCGTAGCAGTTAAACCCAATTGGATAGCATTATCAAAATATTCCAGAATCTCACGCCACGCTGAATCATCTTTAGCACTGCCACGATGACACTCATCAATCACAATCAAATCAAAAAAATCAGGGGATACCGTTTTATAGATTTTCTGGCTTTCTTCTTGTCCTGTCATTGCTTGATACAAGCCCAGATAAATTTCATAAGAGGGATCAATTGTGCGGTTTTTAATTTTGGTCATTACCGAGCCAAACGGTTTAAAATCATTAACCAAGGTTTGGTCAGCAAGAATATTACGGTCTACCAGAAATAAAATCCGCTTAGCCGCTTTTGCTTTCCATAACCGCCAAATGATTTGGAACGTGGTATAGGTTTTACCCGTACCCGTCGCCATCACCAACAATAAACGTTTTTGTCCTTGAGCAATCCGCTCGATAACTTGATTGATTGCAATACTTTGATAATAACGAGGCTGTTTACTTGAACCATCATCATAATAAGGCTGGCTAATTAAAGCGTGTTGTTCTGCTTCAATGCCATGAAACTGTTGATAACGTTGCCATAATTCATTGGGAGAGGGAAAATCAGTTAAATCAAACTCAGTTTCAATATCTTGGTTATCAGTAGCCGTTTTGTTTTGGTTATCAGTAGCCGTTTTGTTATGTTCGGCAAAGCCATCACCATTAGAGCTATAAGCACTGGGCACATTCAATATCTCAGCATAGCCCAAGGCTTGTTGCATTCCGCTACTGATGCTGTAGGTATTGTTTTTAGCTTCAAGTACAGCAATGGGTAAACCCTGTTTCCAATACAAAACATAATCAGGGAATTTTTTACTTTTTCTACGTGCTGCCATGTTTCCACGCACAACTACAGCCCCCGGAGTGAGGGGAACTTCACGGCGAATTTGGGTAGTTTTATCCCATCCTGCCTCTATCAACGCGGGGGTAATGAACATCGCACGGATATCCGATTCACTGAGTTGTTGTTTGTCTTTTTTATCCATTGTTGCCCTTTAGATAGGAAAGCACAAAGCTGATACTGAAATTTTAACGATTTTTTACAGCCATTTCATTTTAAGCCATATGAATTTAATAGCAATGATACTATTGTCAAAAATTATTTGATAAAGATTCAATTATTGTGCTGTTTATTAGAACATAATCAGGGATTACACTTTTACTTACTGAATTATTCACTGGAGCAACATTATGAAAGCTGTTGGCTATAGTCAATCGTTACCTATCACTGATTCTGAATCTTTAATCGATATTAAGCTACCACAGCCGATTGCTACTGGGCATGATTTACTGGTTAAGGTCAAAGCGATTGCAGTAAATCCTGTCGATTACAAAGTTCGCCAAAGAATCGCTCCTGCCGAAAATGAGTACAAAGTGATTGGCTGGGATGCAGTTGGTGAGGTTATGGCAACAGGTGAGGTGGCAACACAATTTGAACTTGGAGACATGGTTTATTATGCAGGTGATTTAAATCGCCAAGGTAGCAATGCTGAATATCAATTAGTGGATGAACGTTTAGTTGGCAGTAAACCCAAAAGTTTAGCTGATGATGAAGCCGCCGCGTTGCCGTTAACAGCTATCACCGCATGGGAATTATTATTTGAGCATTTGGCTATCCAACAGCAAAGCCCAGATTCAAAGCAGAAATCTAATGAAGTGATTTTAGTGGTTGGTGCAGCGGGTGGTGTCGGTTCGATTTTAATTCAGATTGCTAAAGCGATTACAGGTGCAACTATTATCGCCACTGCCTCACGTGAAAGCTCACAAGCTTGGGTTAAGAAGTTAGGCGCGGATTATGTGGTGGATCATACCAAACCGCTACAACCTCAAATCGAAGCTTTAGGCATCGGTCAAGTAACACATGTTGCCAGTTTGAATAGTACAGGGTCTTACTTTGATACTTATATTGAATTACTCGCACCGTTTGGCAAGATTGCGATGATTGATGATCCAGCAATCCCTTTAGATGTGATGAAAATGAAACCCAAAAGCCAATCATTGCACATCGAATTTATGTTCGCACGCTCCATGCACAATGCTGCTGATATGGATGAACAAGGTAACTTACTTAATCGGGTAGCAGATTTAGTTGACCAAGGTTATATCCAAACTACTGTTGGTAAAAATTTAGGAATTATCAATGCTGATAATCTGAAGGCTGCCCATGAAGAATTAGAGTCTGGTCGTTCTATCGGCAAGATTGTATTGCAAGGTTTTTAATCTCATTAAATTTAACTGAAAGGAAACAAACATGGCTCAATTAACTATTGTTGCGAATATTATTGCTAAGGCTGATAAGATTGATTTGGTAAAAGCGGAACTTGAAAAACTGATCGATGTCACTCGTACTGAAAAGGGTTGTATCAATTATGATTTACATCAAGACAATGAAAATCAAGCGCATTTTTTATTTTTCGAAAATTGGGAGTCACGTGAATTATGGCAAGATCACATGGGCGCACAGCATTTACAGGATTATTTATCTGCAACAGATGGCGCAGTTGAAACCTTCACAGTGAATGAGATGACGAAATTGGTTTAGTTTTGTTATTAGAAAGGATTCAATAAGGCGTGGCCGTCATTCGCCATTAATATCGTATGACGCTGCGCTTATATATCTTGCGCGGGGAGTAAAATAAAAAAATATGAATGGGTTGCCTCTGAACCTGACAAAACTTAATAAGGAATTGAAAAGCAGTAAAATAGGATAAACCAAGGCAATCGCATTAAAACATAGCATGATTTTTAATTTCCTATAGAGTCAACAAGTTAAAAATATGGTATTTTATAATCTTGTGAAAAAACACCCTTTCTGCTTTTTTATTTGATTGATTTTAAAGGAATTAAATTTTAATACGATTGCCCTGTCGTGTTTTAAAGCTTCAAGGATTCTGTTGTGTCACGGTTTATTATAATTAGGCAGATGAATCTCTATTTCGCCAGCATTTGGAGTACTCAAAACTAACATTATCAAATTATTGGGAAATTACCCCTCATGTGATTCAAACTTTAGATTTGACTGCTGAATAGGAAATTGACCTGCTACAAAACACCGCGCTATTTATGGCCATTGCTGGGGCAAAAGGGAGTCAATTATATTAATAGTTTGTTGATGGAGAATTAGTACATATGAGCTGCATTATGCAAAGAATAAATCTTAAGGAAAATAGAGGAAAGTTTTAGAGAGACTAATTAGGAATGCAAAAAAATAATTGGTAGCGGGGGCAGGATTTGAACCTACGACCTTCGGGTTATGAGCCCGACGAGCTACCAGACTGCTCCACCCCGCATCAATTAAGCTGATAATTATAGAGCATTATTATTTCAAATGCAAGATAAATTTAATTTACGTACTGCATATAGCTATTTATCTGGAGCAGAAGAGGCGTTGCGAGGTTTTTTTAAATCCAATATTCCATATCCTTATCAGAGATAATTCAGAATTAATACGGAAAATCTAATGAAACAAAACGTAGATTATGCAGCAATGATTTATGGCTAAGAGATTGGTTTTAAATTAATCATTTTTTGGGAGAGTTGGTTTGTAAGATTATTGCATGATGCAAAAAAGAATAAATCTAAAAAGCTGAGAAATTGTTTTAAGGTGATCTTTAGAAAAGGAAAAATTTTAGAGGGAAAACAAAAAACTAAGAAGCAAAGAAATAATTGGTAGCGGGGGCAGGATTTGAACCTACGACCTTCGGGTTATGAGCCCGACGAGCTACCAGACTGCTCCACCCCGCATCAATTAAGCTGATAATTGTAGAGTATCATAACTACCAATACAAGCTTTATTTTCAATTATTTTTTAGAAGAGGGTGTTAATCTAATCAATGATTGGTTTGTAAACGGGCCACTTCATGCTCTATGCTATAATTAGCGCAGATATTCAGAAAGGTTTTTCATGCATATCCAGTGTATTCAAACCCCTAATTTCCATGTGTTATAGGATGTTGATATTACATTTGAGCAGGATTTATGCCGCGTATTTTTCCATTAGGTAGCTTAAATTAGGGCGGGAAAAGTTTATAGAAAATATACTAGAAAGAATTGATGTATCAGAAGGTGAATCAATACGGGAATTGGCAGCTTTTAATATTTGGGATGAAGAAAAAATAATTGAATTACAGTTTTCTATTTGCAATGATGAATTTTTAAAAGATTTATCTGAGCTTTATAATGAAAAATCACACTTTGAGCTTTTTTAAAGAAGAAATAAATTAAGCTATGACTTATTGAAAATCATAGAGTTAAAAAGAACATAAGATAATTGCAAGAACATAACGAAATTGGGGAAAAACAGGTTAATTTATTCTTGCCACTCATTCTTAGTGGTGGTAAAAAAGATGTACTTTAAGCTTAAAAATTTAAATGAGAAAGCTATGCCCAAAGAATATTCCTTAAACCCTAATAAGCTATTCGCCATTGTTGATTTAGACATTCAACTAGAGAAAATTGACAATATTGATAAAAACTATCCTTTTTCAGACACCAAAGCTATTTTTTATGATTTATACCCTTGTTTTAATTAGCTGCCAGCCAGTAATCTATGTATAGCCTCGTAACTATTTTTCTAAAAAAACGCTTAAACTTCATTGTTGGATTTATTTTGTTTGGTGCATTATTCACCTCTTTACATCTCACATCAGAAGCATTACGCAGTTCAGCCCAATTTGAAAATCTATACACTTGGCTTTTACTTATCAATGGCTTAGCTCTTATTGCCTTGCTGGCTTTGATTATCCTTAATTTGCGGCAATTGTTTACTTCCGTTTTAAAACGTCGAGCGGGTTCAAGACTTACATTCCGATTACTTGGTTTACTCGTTGCCCTATCTAGTGTGCCTGTCACCATTGTGTATTACTTTTCAGTCGATTTTTTGAATCAACGCTTAGATAGCTGGTTTGATGTCAATATTGAAGATGCCATGTATAACGCATTAGAGTTAACCCAAGCGGCGTTAGATGATCGGATCAAAATTGCATTACGCCACTCTCAAACCGCAGCAGCAGAAATGACCATGACTCCTAAAAGTCTATACATCATAAAACTCAATGCACTGCGAAAAAAATTGGGTGCGTATGAAATGAGCTTACTTGGTATCAATGGACAGGTTGTTGTGTTTAGTGGCACAGAAACCGAACAATTACTGCCCTCATACCCACCAACAGAGAACACTTTGCTACAGCTCAAATTAGCCAATACCTACACCAGTTTAGAGCCCCTTGGCGATAAAGGTCTATATATCCGTATATTGTTAAAATTTAAACTCAATGGCTATCTACGTTTATTACATGTTTTATACCCTGTGCCTGAAAATATGAACCTGTTGGCTTCCAAAGTAGAAATGTCTTACGAGGGTTATAAGGAACATGCATATTTACATCAACCACTAGAAATGAGTTTTACCTTAGTTTTATCTTTGGTTTTAGTATTAAGTTTTCTGGGGACAGTATGGGTTGCCTTTTTTGCCGCCCGACGTTTTGTTGCGCCATTAAGCCATTTAGTTGAAGGCACAAAAGCCGTTGCCGCAGGTGATTATCGCACACAATTACCCGTGACTCGTTTAGATGAACTGGGGTTTCTAGTCGAATCCTTTAATGAGATGACACGCAAAATTTCCCAAGCCCAAAGTGCAGCACGCCAAAGTCAATTACTTGCAGATAGCCAGCGTAATTATTTACAAACTATTTTAGGCCGTTTGTCATCAGGGGTGATTTCACTGGATCATAAGCAACGTTTACGTACCACCAATGCGGCCGCAGAACAAATTTTAGAAACTGATTTAGGTGATTTTATTGGGCAAAACTTAGTTGATTTACAACAAGAGCACTCCACATTGCAAGTTTTATGTGAAGCAATGCAGCCTTATATCAAAAAGCATTCACAAGAATGGAGTGCTGAAATTAGCTTTTTTGGCAATAATGGGCGTAAAGTCTTAATGTGTCGTGGTGCACAATTACAAGTGATTACCCGTGGGATACAGAACACAGGTTATGTTATTGTATTTGATGATATTACTACTCTAATCCAAGCACAACGTAATGACGCATGGAGCGAAGTTGCTCGCCGTTTAGCCCATGAAATTAAGAATCCATTAACTCCAATTAAATTGTCAGCAGAACGCTTACAGCATAAATATTTAAGAAAACTGCCAGAATCTGAAACAGATACCTTGTTGCGCCTGACAAATACGATTATTAATCAAGTTGATGCAATGAAAGATATGGTGGATGAATTTTCTAATTATGCTCGCAGCCCTGCTTTGCAATTACAGCGGTTAGATATTAATAAACTGGTCAACGAGGTATTAGATTTATACCCAAATACGCAAGTTACATGGAATTTAACTGAACCTTTACCCCAAATTGAAGTCGATAAAAGTCGCTTACGTCAAGTATTACACAATGTAATTAAAAATGCGTTGGAAGCCAGTCCACCAAACAGTCCGATTGATATTAGTTCACAATACATAGCAGAAGATGCAACAGAATGTGTTGAGCTCACAATTCAAGATCATGGTACGGGTATTTCAAACGAGCTATTAGACCGTATTTTTGAGCCTTACGTGACCACCAAAACCAAAGGTACAGGTTTGGGTTTAGCCATTGTGAAGAAAATTATTGAAGAACACCAAGGTATGGTATGGATTGAAAATAAAGCGGGTGTCTGTATCACGATTCGTTTACCTGTACCTGCGTCTTCAGTATTATCCAATTAAACCCACAAAACTGAAGCCTTTATTTTAAGAGTCCATTTTTAGCCCAAAGCAGCGAGGCTGCATTCTCATAGAGATTATAAAATAGTTGCAAGTGATTATAATCTTTATTATTTAGCATAATGTACTGTTGATCGCTTTTAAGACAACAAGTCCTCAAGATTACTCTAATGTGCTATTCTCTCGATACTTGCGATATATTCATAAATCGAAAATTAGCAATCTAAAATCGAAAATAAAAATGACGACCAGTACTCAAAAACCCCATATCTTAGTTGTAGATGATGAGCCCGATATTCGTGGCTTGTTAAAAGAAATCCTTGAAGATGAAGGCTATAAAATCACTGTAGCTGAAAATGGCAAAATGGCGCGTGATCTACGGCGTGATGTAATGCCAGACTTGATTTTACTTGATATTTGGATGCCTGATATTGATGGAATCAGTTTGCTCAAAGAATGGCAAGAAACCAATTTTACAGGCAGCCCCGTGATTATGATTTCTGGGCATGGCACTGTTGAGACCGCAGTAGAAGCCACGCGGCTAGGTGCATATGACTTTATTGAAAAGCCGCTGTCGATGTCTAAATTGTTGATTACAGTTGAGCGCGCCTTAGAAATGGCCACTTTGCAAAAAGAAAATTATGGGTTGCGTAAGCATGTGCAAATGGTTACCGAACCGATTGGCCATAGTGAAACCATGAAACAGCTACGCGAGCAAGTAAAGAAAGTCAATCAACATGCTACATCGGTTTTAATCACAGGTGAGTCGGGTACAGGTCGTACTCTATTTGCACGCTACATTCATCATACGGGTCAACGCAGCCATGGGCCGTTTGTCAATGTACGGATGGCGGGTATTAGCCCAGAAAATCAAGCACTTGAATTATTTGGCAGTCAAGGCACAAATTCTATTTCACGTTTAGAACAAGCAGATGGCGGTACTTTATTTATTAAAGATATTGCCGATATGAGTGAAGACGTGCAAGCACGATTACTTAGCAGCTTAGAAAATCAATCATTTTTGCGTAATGGTGGTTCAGAACCTGTGCCATTTAACGTACGAGTGATTGCGGCCACTGCTTATGATGTAGAACAAATGATTAGTTCAGGCCGTTTACGTGAAGACCTATATTATCACTTAAATGTTGTCTCTCTGCATTTGCAGCCCTTGCGTGAACATTGTGAGGATGTACCTGAATTGCTCGATTTTTACGTGAATTTATTTGCCACACAAGAAGGTTTACCTTATCGCCGTTTCAGTGTCGCGGCTCAAAACCGTCTCCGTAATTATGCTTGGCCGGGCAATATTCGTGAATTGAAAAACCTCATTCAACGCCTGCTGATTTTAGGTGAAGAACACAGCATTGAAGTAGAAGAAATTGAACCTGTTTTAAATACCCAACATCGTCCCGTCAATGTGAGCGGCGTTTCGATTTATGACTTGCCACTGCGTGAGGCACGAGAACAATTTGAGCGTGATTATTTAGAACATCAATTACAAGAATTTGGTGGCAATGTGAGTAAAGTTGCTTCGCGGGTAGGTTTAGAAAGAACCCATTTATATCGCAAACTACGCGCATTAGATATTGATCCTAAACAAACCAAAAAATGAGGAAGTAGTATTATGAAGCGTTTACTGGTTTTTATCGCCTGTTTGGGTTTTAGTTTGCCAACATGGGCAGCTCTTGATATTCAAGCAGGCTATATAGAAGTTGCCGCAGAATTACCGATTAACCCCGGTAATGTGGCCGTTTCGGATAAAGGGCGGATTTTTGCGACTGTGCACCAATTTCGACCTGCTGAAGTACAATTAATTGAAGTCACTGGCACAAATACTTATCGTCCATTCCCTAAGGATGAACAATGGCATCGCCCATTTGCAACAGATGAGAATGTATTTAACAGCTTATTAGGCATTAGCATTGACCGTAAAAATCGTCTATGGGTGATTGATAATGGCAACGGTAAACAAGCTCAGACTCCAAAATTATTAGCGTTTGATTTGGAAACTGAAAAGCTAGTTTTTCGTTATGATTTTCCTGCTAAAATTGGTGCAAAAGGCACGTTTATTCAAGATTTAGCGGTGGATGATAAAAACGAATTTGTATTTTTAGCTGATGTGGGTGGCAGTCAAGACCCTGCAATTATCGCTGTAGATATTAAAAATAAAACAGGCCGTCGTTTTACAGGTCATGAGTCATTGCAAACAGAAGATGCGGATATCATTGTGGAAGGCAAGGTATTAATGCGTCCGAAAAATGGTAAATTACAACCAGCGCGGGTCGCGATTAATCCAATGACTATTTCAGCTGATGGTGAAACCATTTATTACGGCGCGATGACAGGAAAAACATGGTATAGCGTGCCTGCTAAATTATTCCGTGATAATGCCAAAGAGGCTGAAATTGCCCAAGCTATTGCTAAAGTTGGTGAAAAACCTGTGTCTGATGGTGCGTCGACTGATGCTGAAAACAATCATTTTTTTACTGATTTAAATAATAATGCGATTGCGAAATTGGATACAAAGGGCAATTTGACTCAGTTAGTACAAGATGAACGTTTAATCTGGCCAGATGCATTAGGTTTTGGTGGGGATGGTTGGTTGTATATTGCAGTAAATCAGTTGAATCGTGCTCCTTTTTTCAATAATGGCGAGGATGCAGGAAAACCTCCATATTTGATTATGAAAGTGTGGACTAATACTCAAGGGGTCGCAGGTCGTTAAAAAATCTAATTTTTTGTTTTTCGCGAATGTAAAAAATAGATTACGAGTCAAAAATGACTAACAATCCAGTTCTTTTGCAGCCTTAATCTTGTAGGAATTAGGGAGTGTTCTCATTCAGCTAGTAGTAATAGTAATAAATTGAATCTAAATGATAAAATTCCAATAACATTTTAAAATGCAACATATTTTTAAGGGGGTAATAACAGCAACTTAAAATCTACGTTAATCATTACTATGATGTACTAATGTTAAAAAAACTTGTAAAAATAGGTGAAGCTGCAAAGATAC
>JADGDW010000267.1 GCA_016744725.1 Candidatus Albibeggiatoa sp. nov. BB20
GTATGAAAGCCTTGAATAACGGTAGTTTTGCGCCTATAACCCCTATCTATTAACGTGTAGACTTAAAGTCAAAGACAAAATTTTGATTCCGTTTTAATTTATTAGTTTTCACGTTTAGGCCTCTCCCTTTTTTAGACCCATTTTCACCGTACTCAATTCAGTACTGCCTAAACAATTAGATGTGGAGGCATCAGATGAATAGGATATTTATAGTTTGGATAATGTGTTTTTTATCCAACGCAGTGTGTGCAAATGAATTTCAGCTTAATATTGCACCTAGTCAAAGCAGCTTTGTACTCGGCACACCAGTACATTTAACTGTATCTTTGACTAATACCAGTGTAAGTGAGCAGCAATTACCACAACAGTTCGACCCTCAATATAGTTTTATTCAATATAAAATTGGTGGTTTAGCATTTGAACCATGGGAAGAACTAAGGCATTTATTTGCGGAAAAAACCTTTTCCCCTAATGAAACAGTGACTGAAGAAGTCCCAATTTATTTTGGTTCGCGCGGTTGGATATTCCACTCTCAAGGTTATTACACGGTTGTGGCGAATTACAATGGCGTAACTTCAAACAAAACCCAAATCATAATTACCCGTCCTGATAGCTCAGATGAATCCAAAGCGGCCGACATTTTATTGCAAAGTCGCCAAGCAGGGTTATTGATGTTAGGTAAAAATCATAATGGTTTAGGCAGTGGTGCAGAACGCTTAAAACAAGTGATTGCGTTATATCCAAATACGCCACATGCAGACAATGCGACTCAAGCTTTAGAAACTTATTATATTGAGAATCGTAAACACTATTTTGCACAATCTATTTTAGCTTTAGAGAGTGAGATTGCAAAACCTTGGTTTAGCTATGTTTTACCTGAATTGATTGTGAGCAGTGACAGCTTTAATGATATTTCCGAACTGACTCAAGGCAGTGATTGGCTTAATGGTTTGTTAGGGGTTAATGACAATTTATACCGAGTTTCAGGCTATATTCATGATAAAAATGGTCTGGCAATCCCTGATGTGACAGTTCAAATCAATGGGTTGAGCATTAGTAGTGATGCTGATGGTTATTATGAAATAATTAATTTGCCTGAAGGTGAATATGAATTATTCGCGAGTAAAAAAGGCTATAAATTCAATCCGACCACTTTTATTGTCAGTAATAATAATCCTGATGCCAAAGTACATGTATCAGCACCTAATTCAGATTTAAACATTGAAATCGAACTTGATCCTTTTATTGTATTTCAAGGTGAACCATTAGTGACTTATCATATCCAAGTAACTAATGAAGGTGAAGAAGCTGCAACAGATATTTATTTAAGCAATGATTTACCACAATCTGTTAGTTTGCAAGCGATTGATACAGAAGGTGGCACATGTCAAAATACGGGCTTAAATGTAAGCTGTAGCCTGCCCACTTTGAACCCAGGAAAAACATGGATTGTATACATTCATGCTGTACCTCATGGCATCGATACATTAGTCAATGTTGCACAAGTTAAATCCAAACAATATCCAGATGATAGCGATACTTTGAGCACACCTGTTCGACCTTATTTCTCAGCACTACTATGGACAAATCCCAACCCAGTTCTAGTCAATGAACATGTGTTATATCAAATCCGTGTGATGAATAGCAAATACAGTCCTAAAACAGCGAAAGAGATTGAATTAGCTTTTGATTTGCCTGTGGGTACAGAGTTTTTAGCGGCTGAAACCCGTAATGGTTACTGTAAACAGACTGAACAACAACTTATTTGTGATTTAGATGATCTTGCGCCAGATTCTCATATTGACATTGAAATTACCGCAAAGCCTTCACAAAGCGGCAATATACAACAAATGTTTAGTTTAACCAGTCCTGATTTTGAGGAATATCGTTCTACACAAAACTTGATGGTGTTAGATCCTGATGCGTCGGGTAATGCTGATTTAGTGATCTTGATTGATGATACAGGTAGTATGGAAGAAGATATTACAGGCGTGAAACGGGCTTTATATCAAATCATCAGTGAATTGGAAGGTGTTGAAGGGCTAGCCATGCCACGTATTGCTATCTTGACTTTTAAAGATGATGTGACACAACGTGTGATTAGTAATGATTTTAGCCGTTTGTTATCTACCGTATCACGTTTAAATGCCTCTGGTGGCGGATTGTGTCCTGAAGCTTCGGTACAGGCCATGGCTGAGGGTTTGAATTTATTAAAAGATGGTGGTCAATTATTATTGGTTACTGATGCTTCTCCGCATCCAGATACTTATGTCAGTGAAGTATTGAGAGTGATGGATGTTAAATCTGCAATCCTCAATGCGATGTTATCTGGTCGTTGCCAAACTGAAGGTGTTACAGATCCATTGGTACGTGAAAGCAAAACCCGTCGTCGACAACGAGTCGAGAATAATTGTGATTATTCTGTTGGGCAACAAATCGCCGATACAGAAGCAGTTTATGGTTGTATGGTTGAACAAACAGGCGGTTTATATGCGTGGAATAATGATGTAAAAACAGGGGCTGAACGTTATGTGGCTCAACTAGAAGAAGATGTTGTCACTGTATTACGTCAAGTGATTGAATCTGTCAATAAAGACTTAGTCTTTACCGATGATTCAGAACAGGTCATCGATGCGGTTGCAAGTCAACTTTATAATCCACCATTGGGTTATGTGGTGCTATCCATTGCTGCACCTAATGGCCGTATTGTGGATGAAAACTTAAGTATTGATTGTGATCATCAAGCTTGCCAGTATTATTTAAAATCTGGAACACAAGTGAGCTTAACACCTGTTGCGCCACAAGGCATGTATTTGCATGGTTGGGGAGGCAGCGTGAGTTGTAACTTATCCTCATTTGATATTTTAGAGCCAAAAGGATGCTTAGCAATCTTTTATAATACGCCATAGTTTTTTGTTTCAGTAATTTATAGTTCTATTGCTCCTAGGCAATCTGTCTAGGAGTTTTTTTATGTCTTTTGCTTCTCTGTCTTTGATAAAACCCATTGAAAAGCCTGATTACCCATAATCATCAGCTTCATTCAATGGCTCAAGGCTCAATCGATTAAATTCTACTATAGTCAATTTCCTATAAAGTGATATTTATAGTAATGCACTAGAAATGGCTT
>JADGDW010000126.1 GCA_016744725.1 Candidatus Albibeggiatoa sp. nov. BB20
GTTTTATGTTTTTTTAACAAACTATATATCATTATAAAATGATTGGTTTTACTAAGTTCCACCCATTTTTGCGTACAGACTGCGGCCTCTAAATGTTGATAATAAGTTGAAAATAAAGAATATATTTTAAAATATTGATTTTGAGTTTAGGTTCTGGCAATTTTTAAAAGTGGTCTAAAATATAGCTTAAAGATATGGAATTAAGGTAATGCAGGATAGCGTAGACTTTGCAAGCAATTGTATAAATAATCATATTGGACAAAATAAAACTAAAGCTAAGAGGATTGTTAACAGAAGAGGAGGAGGGTTTAGATATTTTGGAGAGAAAACTCAATGAGTAACTTATAGTCAATTCTATATTGGGTGTGAGGACTGGCAGTCCTTTTATACTTTAAATATCAATCAGTTTTAAAATCTAGGACTACCAGTCCTGTATCACTTTAAAATAAAACAACTATACAGCCGATTGCGAGTATTAAACGCTATATTCAATCAGTTTTAGACTGCCAACTTTGGTTTTAAATCAAAAGTCAGCAATCTACACTCAAAAAACTACTTTGCTTTGCCTTGATTAGCAACTGCGGCCATGGCGGCTTTGACTGCTTCTTCATCACCTAAATAATAGCGATTAGTTGGCTTCATATTTTCATCTAATTCGTAAACTAAAGGCATACCTGTTGGCACATTTAAACCAACGATGTCTTGTTCTGAAACACCATCTAAATATTTAATCAACGCACGCAAACTATTACCGTGAGCGGCGATAATCACTTTTTTGCCTGATTTAATGGTCGGTACAATGGTGTCATGCCACAAAGGAAGCACCCGATCAACCGTGTCTTTTAAACATTCTGATAAAGGAACTTGACTGTCATCCAAATCTTTATAACGCGCATCATTACCCGCATAACGCTCATCTGACTTTTCTAATGCAGGCGGTGGTGTGTCATAGCTTCTACGCCAGACTTTGACTTGATCTTCACCATGTTTTTCCGCAGTTTCGGCT
Organism: Candidatus Albibeggiatoa sp. nov. BB20; assembly: GCA_016744725.1. Classification (GTDB taxonomy): domain Bacteria; phylum Pseudomonadota; class Gammaproteobacteria; order Beggiatoales; family Beggiatoaceae; genus Albibeggiatoa. The sequence continues at coordinate 1,007 of JADGDW010000126.1, forward strand.
TTATTTAAACCTTGTAATGCTCCGTAATGGCGTTCGTTCAACTTCCATTCACGTTGCACAGGAATCCACATTAAATCCATTTCATCCAAAATATGCCACAATGTTCTAATCGCACGCTTTAACACTGACGTGTAAGCAATATCAAATTCAAAGCCTTCTTTTTTAAGCAACTCACCTGCTGCTGTGGCTTCTTTCAAGCCTTTTTCAGATAAATCTACGTCTTTCCAACCAGTGAAACGATTTTCCTTATTCCAAACACTCTCACCATGTCTGATTAAGACTAACTTATACATAAATCTATACTCTCTGATTCAATGAATAACCAACAACCTATTATAATAAACTCGTTGTTAAGGTTTTCAATTAGATGTGGATATTTAAAAAGCTTAGATGATTGGGATTTAGAAAGTCAGTCTATAAGCCGGGTTCTGTATACTCGAAAGCATGACAATCATTCATCTGGGAAATTCGTCACCGAATCCCTCAAGCGACCTACCCGAAACCACGCGGACACACATGTATATGTTTCTTATTTGGTCTTGCTTCAAGTGGGGTTTACCCTGCCATCACTGTTGCCAGTCATGCGGTGCGCTCTTACCGGCACCATTTCACCCTTACCTTTTTCAAGGCGGTATATTTTCTGCGGCACTTTCCGTAGGCTTTCGCCCCCCAGACGTTATCTGGCACTCTGTCCTATGAAGCCCGGACTTTCCTCCCTATTTTTCAATAGCGCGATTGTCCAACCAACTTTCTAAGAGAGAGAGTTTAAGCGGTTTTGCCAATGTTCGCAAGTTGATACTTTCATTTATAAGTGGTTTTTCTATAAAATACTGAAAATTCATATTTGAGAGCATGACAATGAACCAAGCCTTTGCAGACAAAGCAATTTTAATTACAGGTTGTTCCAGTGGAATTGGCTATGGTGTGGCAAAAGGATTAAAACAACGTGGCTATCGGGTATTTGCAACCGCGCGAAAATCAGAAGATGTGGAACGCTTGAAAGCTGAAGGATTTGAATCGGTGCAATTAGATTTAAATGATTCTGATTCTATCCATCATGCCGTAGAAACGATTTTAGGGCTTACCGATGGCCAATTATATGGCTTATTCAACAATGGCGCGTATGGTCAAGTTGGTGCGGTTGAAGATTTGAGTCGCCAAGCATTACGCGAACAATTTGAAACCAATATTTTAGGCACACACGAATTGACTTGCCAACTGATTCCCGTGATGCGTCGTCAAGTTGAAGGGCGCATTATTCAAAATAGCTCTGTGCTTGGCCTTACCGTGTTGCCATTGCGTGGTGCATATAATTCGAGTAAATATGCATTAGAAGGACTGTCAGCAACATTAAGAGTTGAATTACACGGCAGTGGGGTTTACGTGTCACTGATTGAACCTGGTCCAATTCGGAGTCGATTTCGGGAAAATTGTGTACCCCATTTTAAACGTCATATCGCTAATATCAAAAACAGTCCGCATCAAGCAAAATATGCTTTAGCAGAACAACGTTTATTAAAACAAGGAGATGTTGCGCCTTTTACATTGGGCACAGATGCGGTATTGAAAAAAGTGATTCATGCCTTGGAAGCAAAAAAACCTAAGCCGCATTATTTTGTGACCACGCCAACTTATATATTGGTGACTTTGCGTTATTTATTACCTGTTGCCGCGATGGATTGGGTTTCACGGAATATTGGAGGATAAATAAATGATGAGAGCATAACCGCATATTTGCTTGGTGTATCAAGGTTTTGTTTATAAATCACTATTATTTTTTACTTGACAAAGTCATTCAAATCAACACAATCATCATTGACAATCTTAAAGGGAGGGTTTGACATTGTCTAAAATCTATTTGGCTTATGGCTTTATCTTATTGTTAACGGCAGGCTGCCAATTTAATCCCATTCAATCTAAATCAGAAAATCTTGATATTCAGCGGGTCAAGAATTTATCTGCGCAACAGTTAACCAAACTTACGTCGTTGCCAGCAGAAGATACTTCACCCAGCGCATTATTTTCGGCTATGGAAACCTTAACCGAAGCAGAAAGAAGCTTATTTGATGCTGAAAGTTTAAGAAATGCTGAAGAAGAGCAATATATTGATATTTTACAGAAAAAAAGAGAACATATTGCTTTAGAGTTACAGCAAGCTGAGCAGTTATTGCAACATGCAAAAGATTTGCGGGAAGCGGCTGAAATGGAGCATTTAGCCTATTTATCTCAACGCCAGTCTGAAATTGCATCCCGTGTCGCACAACGTAAACGAGAAAAAGTAGAACATCAACAGCTATTAGATAAACAACTGGCATTCCTACAGGAAGTGAATCATTTACAAGATGAATTGTTAGGCGAACAGTTACAAGTTGCTAAACAGAACTCAAAACGTTTAAAAAATGAACTCACTGAACTGAAAAGTAAGCAAACAGAACGGGGCTTAGAACTCAGTTTTGGAGAAGCCTTTTTTGATTTAGATGTTTCAGAATTGCCTGTTGAGGTGTTGATAAATTTAGATAAAGTCGCAGAATTTTTGAAATCAAGGTCAATTTACAAAGTCTTAATCGAATCTCATACCGATAATTCAGGCGAAGAATCTTATAATGTAGATTTATCTCAACGCAGAGCAGATTTTGTGCGGTCTAAACTGATTGAACGCGGTATTCAGCCCAGCCGAATTATGGCAAAAGGTTATGGAGAATCATGGCCAGTAGCCAATAATGAAACAGAATCAGGTCGACAACTAAACCGCCGTGTGGAAGTGATTATTCTCAATCGAGGTGATGACGAATTTTTACAAAATTAGCCTTTATTTTTGATGAGCGTTTGTTATGTGATTTTCTAATAATACCTTACATTATCAAACCTTTTTTCTTTAACTGAAGCCATTTTTAGCATAATTTGTTGAACCGACATCGCGTGCAATGCCCTCAATTTATGCTTTAATTTCTAAAAATACTCAATCCTTAACATTTCATTTCCGAGCTAGTTTATAATGCTTTTCTCATTATCGCCTACTCGTGCATATATGACTCAAGTTCAAACTACTGAAACCTATATCATTACACAACAGCCTTATTATGAACCCATAGGCAATGAAATCAGTCTATTTGAGGCTGCATACCAAAACCAATTGCCCGTGTTACTAAAAGGGCCTACAGGCTGTGGCAAAACGCGCTTCATGGAATACATGGCTTGGCGTTTACAACGACCGTTGATTACGGTGTCTTGCCATGATGATTTGACCGCATCTGATTTAGTCGGACGATTTCTGATTAAACAGGGTAACACCAGTTGGATTGATGGTGCGTTGACCCACGCGGTACGCTGCGGCGGCATTTGTTACTTAGATGAAGTGATTGAAGCCCGCAAAGATACCACGGTTGTGATTCATCCTTTAGCCGATGACAGGCGCGTATTACCGATTGATAAACTGGGCGAATTACTGGCAGCCCCTGCTGAATTTTGCTTAGCTCTTTCATACAATCCCGGCTATCAAAGTGTACTCAAAGATTTAAAACCCAGCACTCGACAACGTTTTGTGGCTTTAGAGTTCAACTATCCAACCTATGATGTTGAGCGCAAAATCATTATGCAGGAAACGGACATCGATTTAATAACCGCTGAAAAGTTGGTTAAATTTGCCCATACCACCCGTAATTTAAAACAAAATGGCTTGGAAGAAGGGGCTAGCACTCGGTTGTTAGTTCATGCTGCAAAATTAATTCAATCAGGCATAGAACCGAAAGGGGCCTGTCATAGCGCGATTACTCAAGCCTTAAGCGACGATGCTGAAATGTTGACCTCGATTAATGAATTGGCCGCATCATTGTTCTAGTCATCAGCTTGTTTTCTAAAATTTTATTCACATTATTTCTCACTCTACTACCTACGTTTTTAGGATTAACTGAATGGATATTGTTACTTTAGTTTTGTTTTTACTGGGATTTGTATTCCTAGTCGTTGGTGCTGACACCTTGGTCAAAGGAGCTTCTGAATTTGCAACCTCGGTTGGTATTTCACCTTTAGTTGTGGGTTTGACTATTATTGCATTTGGTACGAGTGCGCCAGAGCTTGCGGTTAGTGTGCAATCGGCCTATGCGGGGCAACCTGATTTAACACTGGGAAATGTCGTCGGTAGTAATATTTTAAATATTTTGATGGTGTTAGGGATTGCAGCGGTCATCGCACCTTTAACGGTGAATACAAAGCTGGTTAAAGTGGATGTGCCATTGATGATTGCGGTTTCAATTTTACTTTATGTATTAAGTATGGATTTGATGATTAGTCGTTTAGACGGCATAATTTTATTCGCGATTGTCGCAATCTATACTACTTATTTAATCGTCCAAAGCCGCCGTGATAACAGTGTGATTGCTGAAGCCGAATTAGAAGAATTAGAAGAATTACAAAAAGACAGCCAAGAAAGCAGCGTTTGGGTGAAAGTAGCCTACATCCTTGTTGGTTTAGTGTTATTGGTTGTAGGCGCAAATTGGCTAGTTAAGGGTGCAGTTGAAATTGCACATTTATTTGGCTTAAGTGAATTAATTATTGGTTTGACCATTATTGCAATTGGTACATCATTACCAGAATTAGCTGCGACAATTGCAGCCAGTATACGTGGTGAAAAAGATATGATTATTGGTGGTGCAATCGGCAGTAATTTATTCAATATTTCAATGGTGTTAGGTCTATCCAGTATCATCGCACCGAATGGGATTGCAGTCTCACCAACAGCATTAAGTGTTGATATGTTGATTATGATTGCCGTGGCGATTTTATGCTTACCAACCTTTTTTAGTGGCAAACAGCTTGATCGTTGGGAAGGTGTTTTATTTTTAGCCTATTACGTCGCTTACACCATTTATTTATTATTATCTGCTATCGATCATCCAAGTTTGCCATTATTCAATCAAGTCATGTTATGGGGTGTGATTCCAGCAACAGTTGTAATACTCAGTGGATTGGTTTGGCACGATCACAATCAGGCTTAAGATTGAAATTCATTCTCATATATTAAGCGATGTGGGAATGAATTAAGACAGATTGCATCAAAAATAATAGAATAGCAATCAGTGTACATCATGTAAGGAGTTATTATGACAACAAAACAAGACATTGTTTTTGAATTAGAAGAGCATCCTTTTGCCCAATATGTACGGATTTTAGGCAAGGGCAAAAATGGCTCACGTCCCCTCACTCGTGAAGAAGCTTACGATGCCATGAAAATGATTGTGACAGGTAAAGTTGAGCCTGTGCAACTCGGTGCATTCATGATGTTAATGCGGGTCAAAGAGGAAACACGTGAAGAGTTAGCAGGCTTTATCGAAGCCACCCGTGATTCATTTAAATTGCCTACAGGCATGGCTGACGTTGATTTAGATTGGTCTTCTTATGCGGGTAAACGTCGTCACTTACCTTGGTTTTTATTGTCCACCTTGTTATTGGCTGAGAATGGTATTCGTGTATTTATGCACGGTGCAGGTGGTCACACTTCAGGTCGGATTTATACTCAAGACATTCTTCGATTCTTAGGCATTGAATACGCTACGTCATTTGAGCAAGCGGCTGAGCAAATCAAACAAACCAATTTTTCTTATTTGCCATTAGAGTTTTTATCTCCTAAGTTGCATGAAATGATTGAATTACGCCCATTGATGGGTTTGCGTTCTCCTGTGCACACTTTGGCGCGGATGATTAATCCATTTAGTGCACCGAATGTAATGCAAGGTATTTTCCATCCAGGGTATCAGGCAGTTCACCAAGAAGCAGGCATGTTATTAGGTCAGAAAAATATGGCTGTAATTAAAGGTGAAGGCGGTGAAATTGAGCGCAATCCAGATGTTAAATGTGAAGTAAAAGGCCTGCTTAATGGGGAATTATTTGAAGAAACATGGCCCGCCTTATTTGCACAACGTCATGTTAAAGAAGCAGAAATGCAACCAGAGCGTTTAGCCCAATTGTGGCAAAGTGAAATTGATGACGAATATGCAGTGGGTACAATTACAGGTACAACGGCGTTAGCTCTTAAGCTGATGGGTAAAGCCCATTCAATTGAAGAAGCTCAATCGATGGCGGAAAGCTTATGGCATAACCGCGATAAGAGTAAATACGGCGCAAACTAGATAATATAATCGGGAGTGCTTGTTATTTTGCATGAGCGTGCACTCCTAAATATCAAGTAACGACCTATATTGAACTACGTCTAAAAATGAACTTTAACTTGTGACAACGCATCGCGTCGTCATCTGACAGGACGCACCAGCGTCCACAAAAAATTTCAAGACGCAAGAATGTCTATGATATATTCCACGCAGTGTGGGGAACAAGAAAATTACTTTCTCACCTGTTTATTCTCCTAATTTAAACCCTTTGGCATTGGATTAATATTACGATGCTACGTGCTTATACCTACTGCCATTAAGTTAAGCTAGAAGAAGTGCAAATTTAAATTTGCACAAGCAAGATAAATATTGCACTCCTAATAATTTAGGATTTTTTAGCTACAATCATTTTTTCTTAAGCGAAAACAGATAAAAATAACAAAGACAATTGGTTGAGCCATAAAACTAACTTTTACCGAATTTAGGGTGGGCAGATGATCTTTTTATCTTTGGTTTCAACATAATCAGCATAAATGACTCTGACACATCTTGAAAAATACTAATAGCAAACAAAAACATTCTTGTAAAATCACCGCATTAAATTTAAAAGTTGCCTAAGATTTCAATAAATTCTCTCACTCGACTAGACATCTTTTCTTAACTTATGCCAAACTGTAGCGCTTTTCTATACTCCCAAGGGAACATTATGTCAGCTTTGATTTGTGGTTCAATTGCCTACGATACCATCATGTTATTTAGCGATAAATTTAAACATCACATCTTGCCAGAGAAAGTGCATATTTTGAACGTCTCGTTCATGGTACCTGATATGCGCCGAGAATTTGGTGGTTGCGCAGGAAATATCGCTTATAATTTAAAGTTACTAGGTGGTGAACCGTTACTCATGGCAACAGTGGGTTCAGATTTCACACCTTATGCAGATTGGATGGATCAATGTGGTATTTCGCGTGACTATATTAAAACCATAGACAAAAGCTATACAGCCCAAGCATTTATCACAACCGATATGGATGACAATCAAATCACAGCATTTCACCCCGGTGCAATGATGCAAGCCCATGAAAATAAAGTGGCTGATGCGAAAGGGGTTAAAATCGGTATCGTATCACCAGATGGCCGTGATGGTATGATTCAACATGCAGAACAATTTGTCGAAGCGGGTGTGCCTTTTATTTTCGATCCGGGTCAAGGTATGCCAATGTTTGATGGCGATGACTTAAAACGTTTCATTGAACAAGCCTCTTACGTTGTAGTCAATGATTATGAATGGCAGTTAATGCAAGAACGCACAAAATATACACCACAAGAAGTTGCTGAAAAAGTCACCGCCTTAATCGTGACTCAAGGCGGTGAAGGTTCAACGATTTATACTAAAGATCAAACTTATCATGTACCTTGTGCTAAAACGGAAAAATTAGCTGATCCAACAGGTTGTGGCGATGCCTATCGCGCTGGTTTATTATACGGTTTAACTAATAATTTAGATTGGGAAGTCACGGGACGGATTGCATCACTATTAGGTGCATTGAAAATCGAACAACCTGGTACCCAAAATCATAGCTTCACATTAGATGAGTTTAAACAACGCTATCAACAAAGTTTTGGCTCAGAACTATTGATATAAGCAGGCTTGGATAACATATTAGTTTAATCGTGCTTAATCCCAGACCTAATAAAGGAAGTTTATGTATGTCGGCATTAATTTGTGGTTCAATGAGTTATGACACAGTGATGGTGTTTAACGACAAGTTTAAACATAATATCCCTGTGGATGAAATCGATTCACCTGAACCATTTGACGTACATTTCATGGTACCTGATTTACGCCGTCAATTTGGCGGTAGTGCAGGAAATATTGCGTATAATTTAAAATTGCTAGGTGAAAAACCGTTTCCAATGGCAACCGTTGGTACTGATTTTGAAGATTATGCAATTTGGTTTGACAGTCTTGGGATTTCGCGCGATCACATTAAAATTGTAGAACACAGTGCCACCGCGCGTACCTTTATCACCATGGATATGGGCGATAATAAAATGACTGCATTTCACCCTGGTGCGACAAGTTACTCACAATTTCATCCCATTTGGCAAGTAGAAGATGTGAAGCTGGGGACAATATCTTATGACAGCACTGAGAGTATGGTTAGCCATGCGTTGCAATTTACGGAAAAAGGCATTCCTTTTATTTTTGATCCAGGACATGCTATTTTTCAATTTGACGGTGATGAATTGCTCAAGTTTATTGAACAAGCAGCATGGATTTTAGTTAATCAAAAAGAATGGGATGTGATGCAACGTCGCACCAACTTGACCCCAGAACAACTGGCTTTACGTGGGCAAGGTTTGGTTATCACCCAAGGTTCAGGCGGTGCTATGATTTACGTGCAAGGCACTGAATATAAAATTCCATCTGCCCAAGCCAAGGCAATCAATGACCCTGTAAGCTGTGGCGATGCCTTCTGTGCGGGCTTATTATATGGTCTACTCAAAGATGCTGATTGGCCAACTGTTGGGCGTATTGCGTCACTCATGGGTGCAATTAAAGTCGAGCATCATGGTTCACAAAGCCATCAGTTTAATTTAGATGTATTTAAAGCGCGTTTTAAAAAGAATTTTGGTTATGCCTTGATTATTTAGAGAAATAATTCTCTTTATAGTCGTTTTATTCTAAGATGATACAGGGCTGGCAGTCCTTGGTTTTAAAAGTAATTGATATTTAAAATTTTATAGGACTGCCAGTCCTAATACCCAAAACGAAATTGACTATATCATGTCATGTTTTCTTATTATTACTTATAATACAATAGATTAAACCATTAGGGATATTGTATGCCGATTTCTTACCGTTATGTTAATAGAGTGTTTGCAACTTTTCGTTCAGCAAACCCCGCGTTGGCGTTCCAAGAGTTTTTGAAACTAGAAACTGCCAGCAGCACATTACTAATTATTGCAACGATTTTAGCTTTGTTATGCAGCAATATCGCACCGCTTTCTGATTGGTATCACCATCTACTTGAATTAGAAATGGGGTTTCATGTTGGAGAATTCCATTTAGAAAAACATCTGTCCCATTGGATTAATGATGGCTTGATGGCAATATTTTTCCTAGTTGTTAGTTTAGAGCTAAAACGGGAAATCATGGATGGACAACTGTCGAATCCAAGTCAAATCTTATTACCTGGATTTGCTGCCATTGGTGGTATGTTAGTACCTGCATTCTTTTATTTATTATTCAACTTTGGCGACGCTGAAACAATGAAAGGTTGGGCAATTCCTGCTGCAACAGACATTGCATTTTCACTGGGAGTATTAGCCTTACTTGGTTCTCGAATTCCATTGTCTTTGAAATTATTTTTGATGGCACTGGCGATTATTGATGATTTAGGCGCAATTTTGATTATTGCTTTCTTTTATTCAGGCGGAGAACATGGTTTAAATTATGATGCGATGTTATGGGCTGCTGGCATTATTGGTTTACTCGCATTTTATAATTTTATAGGTGTGACTAGGTTACTGATTTATATTGTTACTGGGCTCTTCTTATGGTATTTCGTATTAAAATCAGGCGTTCATGCAACTTTAGCAGGTGTGGCATTAGCCTTTTTTATTCCATTGAAAACCTCCAAATACAAAGAATCTCCCTTACGTTATTTAGAACATTTGCTTCATCCGTGGGTTGCATTTGCGATTATGCCGATTTTCGCCTTTGCCAATGCAGGCGTGTCTTTTGAAGGAATGTCGCTAAACACCTTAGTTGAAAATGTACCATTGGGTGTAGTTGCAGGCTTATTCTTAGGCAAGCAAGTGGGCGTATTATTATTCAGTTGGGTATTGATTAAAGTGGGTTATGCTCAATTACCAAAAGATTGTAACTGGATGGATTTATACGGTGTGGCGTTACTATGCGGTATTGGCTTTACCATGAGCTTGTTTATCGGTTCACTGGCATTTGTAGGCAGCGAAGGTTTGATGAATGAGGTTCGCTTAGGCGTTTTGGTAGGTTCATTCTTGTCCGCAGGGCTTGGTTATGCGGTATTACGCCATTCATCCCGTAATCGTTTAGCTTAACTCGATATATTTTAATACTTTAGGGCTAGCAGTCTAGGAAAGATTGCCAGCCCTGATTCCAAAATAGCAGCGACACTGATTATTAAAGAAACCACTACTTAGTCAAGCGTCGATAAATATCGGCCACTTTAAAGGGTAGTTGTTCTACTTTATCAATCACCACATAATTTGCATTGCCATACATACGGGGTAAATAGGTTTTTGCCTCAGTATCAATTGTGATACAAAACGGGTAAATACCCTCACGTTGTGCTTCTAACAAGGCTTGTCGTGTATCCTCAATCCCATATAAACCGCGATAATTATCCCCTTCATCATCAGGTCGTCCATCGGACAAAGTAATCAACAATTTTATCTGTGCATCGACTTGCGACAATAAATAAGTCAAATGCCGAATTGTCACCCCCATGCGGGTATATTCTTGTGGTTTAATTCCGCTAATCCTTTGTTTTACAATATGATTATAATGCTCATCAAAATGCTTAATTGGGTAAATAGAGCAGCGTTTGCGCGTCATACCTGAAAACCCATAAATAGCATAACGGTCGCCCAATTTTTCCAATACTTCACTTAATAAAATTAAACTTTGTCGCTCGGCTAAATTAACCCAGCCCTTGGTTGAGCCACTCATATCTACCATAAACATCACTGCAATATTACGTTCCATGCGTTGTAGTTTTAAAAACAATTGCTCGGACATTTCTTGTCCCGTTAATAAATCGACTTGAGCCTGCACCAAAGCATCAATATCAATTTCTTCACCATAAACCTGACGTTTTGCCCAATGCCGACCACCACGCAATGCTTCAAAATTACGCCGCAATGTTTTCAATAAACCACGATGTTGTTGCAATGTTTCATGTACAAATTGTTCATCATTCAACGGTGATTCAACTTCCTCAACATAACACCAATTCTGCCGATACGTTTGGCGCAAATAATCCCATTCAGGATAAACAAAGCACGTAGCATCTGATGCTAACTCAGTATCTAATTCAATTGTGCCATTAAATTCATTACCTGTATTGCCTGCTGGAATTAAATAATCTTGAGGCATCCCACCTTCATCTTGCATAATCGATAACATGATTTTTTTGGTATGAGCATCAACAGTCATCGGTTGCCCATCTATAGTTAAAATTGGGCTTTGCTTCGCTTGTGCATCATAAATATCTGAATTTTGCACCGCAAACTGAGACATCTCATTGTTATGGGTTTTGCTGTTTTGATTATGTTTTAAAAACTGATTTAATGCCTGTTGAAATACACGCTTTTCTTCAGTTCGGCGTTTATTGACAACCTGCTCGACTGAATCAGGACGTAATACCCCTTGATAACAAACGGGTTCAGGAATTGTCCACGAATAAACAGTCTCTAATAATTGATAGCTGGTTTCTACACTGGCATTGGCTTGGGCTAGATGCTGAGCGATTTGCTCCCACGCTTTAGGAACTTGAGGCTGTTTAGCAACGATTAGTAGTTGTTGCATTTGTTTAGCCAGTCCCGGTAGCTCTCGCTGCAAACAAGCATCTAAACGTAAACGTTCCAAGCAATGAAACAAGCGGCTCACTTTGTCACACTCGTTAAAACCTTGGCATTCTTTTTTGAGATTCAACCGCCAAGTGCCAAACCAAGTTTGTGCCCATAAATGGCTGAGCATGGCTTTATAAAGTTGAAAATTATCCTGCGATTGGGCAAAATAATTTAATTGTGCAGGTAAAAATAAAGTTTCAGTATCGGTAAATACTGCATCATTGGAGACAATTTTAAGCTGCCTTCCATTCAAGCCTGTTACAAAATTATATAAAATACCTTGAATATCTTGCAATTGTATCGCGTTTAAGTTTTGCTGGTAGTCTGTCGCAAACTGTTCAATTTGTTGTAGATGCTGAACTGCAACATGTAAACTTTGGTTATCATATAGCAATAAAGTCTCATGTAACCACAGCTCAACACCAACCATATCCATTAAATTTAGGGCAGTTGGCACATATTGGGTAAATTGATAGGCTATTTCTAAATTATGTTGAGCAAGTAGCTTAGTCGATTCAATCACCCAATCTTGTTGTGAGCGTGGAGCATCGGCAAGCTGTTGCACTGAAGTATTAAGCTGACGTGATTGGAATAAAACCAAACTCAAAATGGTTTCAAGTCTGATATTTAATTGCTGAGCTGTCAGTGCATTGTGAAGATTAGACATCATTTAGATCAAATTTAACCTTGCATCATGCAGTTGAATCATTATTCCAGTACGATTGCTGTTTTTTTAATACTAGTTCTTCATCATCAGAGCGGCCTTCTGACTTCGCTTTAGGCCCTTTGAGATGATCCATATAATTGCCTAAAACAGAATTGATAAAAGGATGATTATTAGAGTCAGGTACGCCCGTTGACAAATTATGCGTAGTCACTGGAATCAAGCGTGTAACATGGTCAAAAATAAAAGAATCATGCCATTCGGCTAAATCGTAAAAACCCAAGCGTAAATAACAATTTCGGTATACTTCCATAAATAATATATTATTTTTGTGCATGGTATTAAATACCATAAATCCACATTCAGAATAATTATTAGGACGGCCAAGATAAGCTGTATAACAATGACTTGGCAACAATGAAGTTAAAAAATCTTTGGGGATATTGGAATGAGTGACAACATCTGCATCAACCCAAGCGAGAATCCCTTGATGTCTTTTAGCTGCATCATAAATAGAAAATACTTTGCGAGAAAACTTAAATACATCAAACCGATAGGAGTAAACTTTTTTTCCATCAATCTGCAAAACACCTTTTGCCCTTTCATCTTTGCTGATTCTATCTAAAAACGGCACTATATATTCAACATCCCATAGTGAACGAAATTCAATTCTAGGATGTTGGAAATCAGGCTGTTCTTCGTGATAGACAATCAAGGAAATACTTTCAGGCCAGTATTCAATAAATGTTTCAAGAAAGCGTCGTCCATATTTTTCATATCCACCAGGGCCAAATGAAGTGACAACTGTTTGAAAAATCATGCAATATTTATCCTATCTAAATTTAAAAAGTTCTGAAACAATAATAATTTTTTATTTTAATATATTTAATATTCAATTAGTTATGTATTTTATCAATTCTCTTACAAATAACAAATTTCA
>JADGDW010000127.1 GCA_016744725.1 Candidatus Albibeggiatoa sp. nov. BB20
ATTTAGGAGAATTTCATGACCAAATGGACTTCACTATTATCCGTTGGACTATTATGTTTTAGTACTTTAGCTTATGCCAAAGATGCGGGTCACAGCAAAGACTACCGAACATTCAATGTAGATGGTGAAACAGCTTACGGACAAATCGCTGATTCGTACAACTCAGATTTAGTCATGTATTTAGCAGGCAACCAATTTATGGTGGTGGAAACTTTAATCAAAGACTTCCAAAGCAAACACCCTGAAATCAAATCTGTTTACGTTGAAACCATTCCACCGGGTCAAATTCTTAAACAGCAAATCCTTAAGCAAGGTGAAATTGATGGGCAAAAAACTGCTCAAAACCCTGATTTATATGCCAGTGTCAACCTTGGACATTTGAAAAAACTGCAAGCTAAAGAGTTGATGGATAGCTATATAGTTTACACCCATAACAAATTAGAATTAATGGTGGCAAAGGGTAATCCTAAGAATATTCAAGGTGTTGAGGATTTAGGCCGTGAAGACTTGGTTCAATCACATCCCAACCCGTTGACTGAAGGCATTTTTAAATTCTACGGTTCGGCAATGCTTAAAGATGTAGGCTTGTATGAAAAAATCACCGCCAATGCGGAATGTAAAGGTTGTTGGGCAATTGAAGGTAAAACATGGTTTACCAGTCGCCATCATCGTGAAACTCCACAACGTATTGAAGATGGTCAAGCTGATGTCGGTATCGTGTGGGCAACTGAAGTGGCTCATGCCAACGCTGAAAACCGCAATACTGAAGGCGTTGTGATTCCGCCACCATTAAACAAGCAAGATAAAGTGGGTTATGCCATTGGTGTGTTGAAAACCGCTAAGAATCCAGACAATGCTCACGTATTTTTAGATTACTTAAAAACAGATGCAGCTCAAGATATTTATGTCAGTTTTGGGTTTGTTAAAGCGACGGCTGAAGATTTAACGCTGAAACCTCTTAACTAATTGGGGTATTGTGAACTGCATCCATCCGCTATAGATAAGCAATGTGGTTCACCTTTTAACAAGATTGATAAAACACGCTTTAATTATTCAGATTTGTGTACTGGCAAACATTTCTGTACTACAATAAGACCAAAAAATAACATTGGAGTTGAATATGTCATCTGAGCCTTTAACTATCGAAGGTCATGCTTTACCGCAGTTAATTGAAGCGGTTAAAAAAATTGCTAAACACGCGGGTGAGAAAATACTTGAAGTCTATGAATCTGATGATTTTAATGTTGAACAAAAGGCAGATGATTCTCCGCTAACACGTGCCGATTTGGCAGCACATAATACGATTATTTCTGGTTTACAGCAGCTCACAAGCATCCCTATTTTATCCGAAGAATCCGCCACCATTGATTTTTCTGAACGTTCAACATGGTCACGTTATTGGTTAGTTGATCCATTGGATGGCACGCGCGAGTTTATTAAACGCAATGGTGAATTTACGGTCAATATTGCCTTAATTGACAATCATGATGTGATTTTAGGGGTTGTTTATGTGCCTGTAACAGATGTTTCCTATTATGCTGCGCAAGGTATGGGCGCATTCAAGGAAGAATCAAACCAAGCGGCTCGAGTGATTAATACACGCACAACTGATATGAAAAAATTGACGGTTGCAGGTAGCCGCTCCCATGGTAGCCCTAAACTCAAGTCATTTATTGCAATCTTAAATACAGAAGTTGATGTAATTAGCATTGGTAGCTCGTTGAAATCTTGTTTAGTTGCCGAAGGTCAAGCCGATATTTACCCACGCTTTGGTCTGACTTCAGAATGGGATACCGCCGCTGCACAATGTGTTGTTGAACAAGCAGGTGGCCAGTTAACAGATTTGAATTTGCAGCCACTACTTTACAATACTAAAGAATCTTTACTTAACCCACATTTTTTAGTATTTGGAGATGCTTCTCCAGCTTGGGCAGATTACTTAGCTCAAGCAGAAAATGAAGCAAATTAAGTTCATTCTTTAGCTATTTCAATCAGCTTATTTAATGACTATTAGAAACACATTTTGCACTAGAAATAGTTGTGATGAATAATTAAATCAACTGGTAATTGCTAAGGTTTACTGCTACCCTTAGGTGTATATAAAGCTATCGGGTATTTTCAAACCAAGTGGTGTCGTTTTTATGAAAAAACTCGTCTTCATCCTATTTATTGCGTTTACTGTTAGTTTTCTCGGAAGCTACATGCCAGAAGCATGGGCTGCAAATAAAACGCATGTCGCAAAGTTGAAAAAAACCAAAAAATGTAACCGATGTAATTTGAGTTATGCCAAGCTCATCGGTGTACGTTTGGTTCGAGCTAAGTTACGTAGTGCAAATTTGAAAGGTGCAAAATTACGAGGGGCTAACCTTCGTAGTGCCGATATGACGCGAGCCAATTTAACGGGTGCGGAACTTAGACGAGCTAATTTAAGAGGTGCAAAATTACGAAATGCCACCTTACGAAATGCAAACTTACGAGGAGCTAACCTCCGAGGAGCTGATTTACGAGGAGCTGATTTGCGCGGTGCTATTTTCCGTGGCGCGAATATCAAACAGGCTAAAACTAAAGGTGCGAAAAACGCTAATTTTGCAGGAGCACGTAAGTAAATTGTTTTATTGTTCTGGGCCAGCAGAATTAGTAAGGCAATATTGACTTTTAGTTGCTTAATAAGAGTTAATGATATTTCTAGGGACACGCTTATTTACATGCGTTAGCAATTCATAAGAAATTGTCCCTGCACAAGTTGCAATCTCTTCCACAGCTAAATCATTTCCCCACAAAATTACTTTATCACCGACTTTGGCTTGAGTTTGTTGAGTCAAACCTACTGCAATCATATCCATTGAAACCCGTCCAACTAAAGGGACACGCTGGCCATTGACTAAAACAGGTGTGCCACTGGGTGCATGACGCGGATAACCATCTGCATAACCTATTGCTACAATACCAATAATACTATCTTGCTCACATTGCCATGTTGCGCCATAGCCCACGGTTTGTCCTTTTGCATAATGTTTCACACTAATCAATTCAGATTGTAATTGCATCACCGCTTGTAGATTGCAAGATTGCTCAAAAGGCGATGCGCCATACAGCATAATGCCCATTCGATTCCAATCAGTATGTGCTTGTGGCCAACTCAAAATTCCTGCTGAATTTGCAATTGATTTTTCGGTTTCATAAGTTTGAATCAGTTGAGAAAACTGTTGAATTTGTTGCAAAGTCATGGGTTGATCTAATTCATCAGCACAAGCCAAATGGGTCATCAATTTAATCGGTTTGACAATATATTGGATGTCATTGAGCTGTTGCCACGCCTTGCTAAAATCAGGCGGTAAAAACCCTAAACGTCCCATCCCTGTATCGATTTTCAACCAGACAGCCAGTGGTTTTCTAAGTTGTGCGGCACGTAAAATGTCTACTTGAAACGGGTGTTGTACAACAGTTTGTAAATCATATTGCTGGATTAAAGGCAGTTCATTGGTTTCAAAAAAGCCTTCTAAAATTAAAATCGGTTGCTGAATCCGAGCTTGTCGCAATTCAATCGCTTCTTCAATGCAGCAGACGGCAAATGCTTCAACTTCATTGGTAATCGCTCGGGCAACGCTGACTGCACCATGTCCATAAGCATCCGCTTTAACCACTGCCATAATTTTGGATTGTGGCGCATGTTGACGGGCAATATGGATGTTATGTTTAAGTGCGGCTAAATCAATTAGGGCTTGCGTTGGGCGCATTAATATCCACCGCCATCATCATAATGGTATTCTTCTGTGTAATTCTCGAATTTGGTCAAAGGGCCAACAAAGGCTAAACGTACTGTACCAATAGGCCCGTTCCGTTGTTTGCCAACAATAATTTCGGCTGTGCCTTTCGCGTCACTGTCTTCATTGTAAACTTCATCACGGTAAATAAATGCAATTAAATCAGCATCTTGCTCTATCGAACCACTTTCTCTCAAATCCGACATCATCGGACGCTTGTCACTACGTTGCTCAACACTACGGTTTAACTGGGAAAGCGCAACAACGGGCACAGCCAATTCTTTGGCTAAGGCTTTAAGACTTCGAGAAATTTCAGAAACCTCATTTGCACGATTATCACCACGATTAGAACCTTGCATCAATTGTAAATAGTCAATCACGATCAAACCCAATTGCCCATGTTCTCGGGCTAAGCGTCTGGCTCTGGCACGCATTTCTGTCGGAGTTAAGGCGGGTGTATCGTCAATAAAAAGAGGTGCTTCAGATAGGATACTAATTGCCGTGGTAATTTTTGGCCAATCGTCATCTTCTAATTTACCTGTACGCACTTTCTGCTGATTGACTCGTGCTAATGATGCAATCAAACGCATTCCTAATTGTTCAGCAGGCATTTCCATGCTAAATACAGCAACAGGATTTCGTACTTTAATTGCAACATATTCAGCAATATTCATCGCAAAAGAAGTATTATGTACACAAATATCGTTGGCAATAAAATTATGTGTATCAGGAATGGTCAAATCATAAACTTGTTTTTGTCCCATATCTTCAATAGAAATAATTTCATCCCAGTAAATATCTTGTTCTGAATCGTTGGGCATTTCAATCTGTTTGAGCTGCCACAACTTATCTAGCTGGCTCAATTGTGTCACAATGCCTAAACGTAATAATAAATGCTGAAATTGTTTTGCTAATCCTAGATGTTCATGTTGCCAAATGACTAAATCTGCCGATCCATCTTTAATATGTTTTTGTAAAAATAACTGTAAATTTTGTTTATCAAGCTGAAAGATATGTTTTGGTAATAAATCTGTTGCGCTAACGGACTGCCAATCCGAATTTTTTAAACCAAATATAGGTAAAACACACGGTATAGCAACTTTATCTCCAGCTTTAAGTTCTGCTAACGGCTTCCACCCAGAAATAGTTAAAAAAGGATGGGTTAAAGTGGTTTCGATGCAACGCCCTAACCGAGTCACGACTTTAAACACAGGTTTAATGCCATCATCCACAAACTCAGAAGCATGGGTTAACTGTAATTTATAATCATCATTCAAAGTCAATAAATGGGCTTGTTTTTGCTGATAAAGCTGTTCAATTGTTGCAATGCCTCCATCTGCTAAGACAATTTCACTATCCGCAGCTAAGCATTTCCCCATTGACGGCCTACCCGCCACAATCACCATATCAGAAGGCTGCAACCCACTGGTTAATTCATCAAAATCAGTAAATCCCGTCGGCACACCCGTAATTGCCTCATCTTGCTGAAACATAGTGTCAATACGATCTAAAGCTTGTGCCAATACATCTTTAATCTCAATAAAACCTTTCTGATTTTTCTGCCCATGTTCGGCAATTTCAAAAATCATTTGCTCGGCTTTATCTAAAATCTCATTTTCACTGTTAATAGTGGGATCATACGCAGAAGTGGCAATTTTATCCGCAACATTGATTAAACGTCTTAAAATCGACTTTTTACGCACAATATCCGCATAGGCTTTGACATTCACAATGCTGGGCGTATTTTGAATCAACTCATCTAAATACTCGATAATATGCTTATTTTCTAATTCAATAATTCCTTGTTTTTCAAGCTTATCTTTGACCGTAATAATATTACAAGCATGACCTTCTTCTAATAAAGTCTTAACCGCATCAAAAATCGTTTTATGGTTATTATGATAAAAATCCTCGGTGCTAACGACATCCGCAATTTCTAACCACGCATCCGTTTTTAACATCAGGCCACCGAGCACGGCTTGCTCTGCCTCACTGGAATGCGGCGCAATTTTGCTGGGCGTGAATGATTCGGCATTAGGTGCACGATTGGGAAACGGTAAAACCGATGAGTCTTGCATGGGTAAATCTTAAATACGGAAGGAATTATCTTTAGTTTAAACCGATGGACTAAGGCTTTCAAGAAAGCTTATTTTACCCTAGTCTGTCAAGACTCAATTCAACTGAAGCCTGTTCGATTAGCCTGCAAGCTTTTATTGTTATTAAAAAACAATAGATTACAACCATGAGATACTATTAATCACTGTCACTATGACTACCTCATAATGACAGTGTAATTTTAAGCATTAACAATAGCTTGTCTGTATTTTCAAACTAATTGAAGAATGCAAAAAATCTTGTATTATTTAGAATTTTCTGTGGAAATATCTTCATCTAATAATTCAGATAGATATTCACGTAAACAATCTAATTGGTCAGCTGAAAATAGCATATTATTATTTTTATCAGTGACAAAGAAAATATCCTCAACCCGAGAACCAAATGTGCCGATTTTGGCTTTTTTCAGAATGACTTCACAATGTAAGAAGGCTTGTGCAATACGAGATAAAACCCCCGGACGGTCGCTTGTAATTACTTCCATAATCGTGTGATTATTTGCGGAATCCTGCGTGAAACTAATCCGAGTGGGGACAGGAAAATGCTTTAATTGACGTGGAACATGGTGTGCAATTAGAGCAAAAGGCTCATTCCCATCACGGTTTAATACTTCTTCCAAACCATGTTTAATCTCGTTAATACGATCCTTATCCTGAATCACAGTGCGTTTATCACTGTCTAAAATGGTATAGCCGCCAAGACTGTGTTCATTATCAGTTGGAATCACATACGCATCGACAATGGTCAGGGCTTTACGCTCTAAATATTGGGTGGTTTCTGCAAATAAATAATCTCTGTCACGCATGTATAACACTAACTCAGTACCACCATAAGGATCATGTCGTTCTAATACTATCGATTTATCTGATGCTTGATACTGCAAAATGGTCTGAGTT
Organism: Candidatus Albibeggiatoa sp. nov. BB20; assembly: GCA_016744725.1. Lineage (GTDB taxonomy): Bacteria > Pseudomonadota > Gammaproteobacteria > Beggiatoales > Beggiatoaceae > Albibeggiatoa. Next base: position 6,776 of record JADGDW010000127.1, read on the forward strand.
TCATGTGCAATGATTTGAGGGGTCGAGCGCAAGAAATACTCATCACCAAGCTGAGACCACAAATGATTAATTTTTTCCTCTGATAAAGCAGAGCCTTCCAATAAATAATGCGCACTTGATTGTATATCTGAAACTTGAAATTGTTTATCTAAAGTTTGCTCAGAACCATGCTCCAAGACATGCAATGTTTTGTGATACAAGTCGGCTAATAATGTATTTTTCCAGCCATTCCACAATTTAGGGCTGGTTGCACGAATATCTGCCACGGTTAACACATATAAATAATCTAAATGCATTTTATCCTGAACCCGTTGCGCAAAATTATTAATCACGACAGGATCAGAAGTATCTTCACGCTGTGCAGTAGTAGACATCGTCAAATGATTGCGTACTAACCAACCCACCAGACGTGCATCATGATCGCTAAAACCATGCTCATAGCAGAAATTTAAGGATTCTCTTTCACCCAATTGGGAATGGTCACCACCACGCCCTTTCGCAATATCATGAAATAAGCCTGCTAAATACAATAATTCTAATTTTGGCAACGTATGTACAATTTTAGAACATAGTGGGAACTCATGCTGATATTCTTTAACACAGAAGCGGCGCAGATTTCTCACTACAAATAAAGTATGTTGGTCGACAGTATAAACATGGAATAAATCATATTGCATTTGCCCTACAATACGCCCAAAGTTTGGAATATATGCCCCTAATACACCATAACGATTCATCAAGCGCAGGGCACGGGTAATACCATTCGGTTGATGTAAAATTTCATAAAATAGACTTCTTGTGCGTAAATCGCGATGAAATGCCTCATCAATTAAATAAACATGCTGATAAATCAAGCGTAAAGTATGTGCTCGAACTCCTTTAACTTCAGGATGCTGTTGCATTAGTAGGAATACTTCAAGTAATGCAAAGGGATAGCTTGTAAACACTCTATCATGAGTGACTTCGATAAAGCCTTTACGAATTTGAAACCGCTTATTCAAAGCCACTACTTTGTCATTGGAATCATCATATAAAATATTTTCTTGAAATACCTGCAGTAACAAATCATTCAAGGTATTCAACGACATCACAGTCCGATAATATTTCTTCATGAACTGTTCAACCGCAAGCTTGCCTTCTTCATCCCTATAATCAAAATCTTCTGCAAGTGTGCGCTGGTAATCAAACAACAAACGATCTTCTTTACGCTTGGAGTGACAATGTAGAAAACAGCGGATTTGCCACAAAAATTCTTGACCTTCGATCAGCGATTGATATTCAGCATCAGTTAGAAAACCTTGTTGCACTAAATCATGCAATGTAGATGCGCCCAAATGGCGTTTTGCAACCCATGCCACTGTTTGAATATCACGTAATCCACCTGGCCCTTCTTTGATATTAGGTTCTAAATTATATGATGTATCATGGTATTTTGCATAACGTCTAGCTTGCTCATTACATTTTTCAGCAAAGAATTCTCGGCTTGCCCAAATATTCCCCGGTCCTACAAGTTGCTGCATTGCTTGGAATAATTGCTCAGCCCCCATGAGCAAACGGGCTTCCATCAAATTCGTTGCAACTGTAATATCTTCTCTTGCCTCTTTTTCACAATCATTTAATGTCCGAACACTATGCCCTACCTCTAATTTAATATCCCATAAAAATGTAATGAATTTTTCTAAACACTCACGCATATTTTCATCAGGTTCTTGCGCTAGAATAATCATAAGATCAATATCTGAACTAGGATGTAATTCACCGCGTCCATAGCCGCCCACCGCAATCAGCGCAATTTCTTCGGCAATCTGAATACAAATATGGGAAAGAGCTTCTTGTAAAATTTTGTCGATAAGCCAAGAACGATAAAATACATAATCAGAGGCACTTTTAGTTTCAATAAAGCGTTGTTTTAACACTTCATGACCTTGTTCAAGGGCTTGACGAAAGACTTTAATGGCAGGTTCACCATCGCTCAAAGCTTGGATAAAATCGTCGGGATTAAAAACTTGTAGATCATTGTAAATATTGGCGGGCATAAGTATATGTTTATGAAGGGACGGAGTTCATCATTATAAAAAACTTTGTGTAGGTAAGCAATTCAGCTTAGGCTAGGAAAAAACAAATGTTATCAAAATAGCACTATTATCTTATTTAAAATTATATGGCTAGTATTTTATAATCCGAAAAATCATTGAAAAACAAACGACTAGTTTTATATTAAATTATTTGGCTTTGCTAACAATATTAAATGCAGAGTATCTATCACTACACAATAGTTGCGTCTAAAAACAATGAAATGCACATTATAAAACGGTTTTTAGCCTATACGCCGTATTTATTGGGAAGATATTTAAGTTGGTTTTTTTATTATCACTCTTTTTTTCCTATACTTTCTGTTACCTCCTTCGTGCAAAGCTCTCTAATTATCTGACAAGGTACTTGGTTTCGATTTTTCCCATTTTTCATAAAAGAGAATCAGGTCAGCCTTGGGTGCAAGAGGTGCATATAGTTGCTCATGAGCTTGAGCATATAGGTGGGGCTGGGCATGATAAAACTGGACTCATGGTGTACTCTGGTTCAGAGAAGCAGTATTTTTTTCGAGCATCAACAATTAAACTTTTTCGTTCAGACCTAAGATTTTAGGAGGTACAATGCCTAGGATATTTATGGTAACCACTATACTCGTAGCAATAATTGTCGCTTATAGTGATTCTACTTATAGTGACTCTAATACTCATACATTGGAGAGGTCGAACATAACCTCTACTGAGATTGACAGTGTTAATAATCGTGAGACATTACTTGAGGATTTAGCTCCTTCCATAACTGATATGGAAACAAATTCCATTTATACAGCAATTATCATTCATAAAATGAATTTTAATGAGATAGTTCAAGGAACTAACACAGAAATTTCTCAGACACTGTTAAACGATAGCTCTGAGCCTAAGCCCGCCGCTATAATTTTGCCTCGGGTAAATGATAAAGGAAAGTTTGTTGATAGCTGGGGTACTCATTTTGATATCCATGTTTTACCTAAAGAGCCAGTTTCACCTCAGAACTCAGGTTCTGTAGTGGAAGTTAAAATAGTATCAGCAGGACCAAATAAAATATTTGGTGATGAAGATGACTATGTGTTAGAAAAAGAAATTTATCAATAAATTGTCATCAACCTCAAATATCTAGCCCATTATTCAAATTGGATAGTGGGCTTTTTTTATTAAGCTCCAGATAATCCTTTTTCTTGCTGGTTATTTATATTCCAACGTCATAAGCAAAATTTTGTCGATGAGCCAAGAACGATAAAATACATAATCAGAGGCACTTTTAGTTTCAACAAAGCGTTGTTTTAACACTTCATGACCTTGTTCAAGGGCTTGACGAAAGACTTTAATGGCGGGTTCACCATCGCTCAAAGCTTGGATAAAATCATCGGGATTAAAAACTTGTAGATCATTATAAATATTGGCGGGCATAAGTATATGAAGGGACAGAGTTCATCATTATAAAAAATTTTGTGTAGGTAAGCAATTCAGCTTAGGCTAGGAAAAAACAAATGTTATCAAAATAGCACTATTATCTTATTTAAAATCATGATAGCTAATATTTTAGAATCCGAAAAATCATTGAAAAACAAATTGCTAGTTTTATACTAAATTATTTGACTTTGCTAGCAAGAAGTTTGCGTAAATAGATGGGTGTTGGCAATATTTATAGTCTTAGGTTTCATGTTTCCAACAGTCGCTAAGACTGCCAATTCTTGAAAAGCTGGCAGTGTATCACTAATTATTTTGTTTCCAATTCTTCATATAACTCAACAAAAGCTTGGGTCACTTTGTGTTTATCATCAAAATAAATCAACGGTGTAGCAGTTTGGTGGGATTCTCTGATTTTGACAGAACTAGAAATTCGCGTATTTAAAACGGGCAAACCTTCTTCAATTAATTCATTGACTAATTGGAGTGGTAATTTGGCTCGTGGTTGGAATTGATTAACAATAACCCCTTCAATATGTAAATTTGAATTATGGTCTGCTTGAATCTCACGCACATTATTTTGCAAACTATACAACGCTTTACGTGAAAAATCATCACAGTCAAAAGGAATCAAGCAGCGGTCAACTGCAATTAATGCTGATTGGGTGTAAAAATTCAGCGCAGGTGGCGTATCAATATAAATTTCATCAAACTCGGTCAGTTCGCGTAAAGTATCACGTAATTTGTAAATCTTATAACGTGATTCTAGCTTAGATTGTAGCGCGTAAAGCTCTGGGTCTGAAGGCATAATATACAAATTTTCATAAGGCGTAGGATGAATAAAAGCATCTGTTTTCTTATCGTATAAGCTAAAACTCAACATTTGCTCGAAAAACTTACCTAAAGTCGGTTGTATCGTTTCGGCTTTATCACCCAATAAATAATGCGTGGAATTCGCTTGTTGGTCTAAGTCAATGACTAAGGTTTTTTTACCCCGTGCCGCACTAATCGCTGCTAAATTACACGTAATCGTTGACTTACCAACGCCGCCTTTTTGATTAAACACAACCCTTTGCATACTGACTCCAAACTTGGGGATAAAATAGAAGGGCAAGCAGTTTACATTAAGCCTGCAAGCCCTTTTCTAAATATGAACTGAAAATTATTTATCAACAGAAATCAATTCAACTTCAAAGATTAAGGTAGATTCAGGGCCAATCTTGCCACCTGGAATACCTGTTTTTCCGTACGCTAAATCAGAAGGAATAACAAATTTTGCTTTACCACCGGGTTTCATCAATTGTAAACCTTCAGTCCAACCTTTAATCACTCGATTTAAAGCAAAAGAAGTCGGTTGATTGCGGCTGTAAGAACTGTCAAATTCAGTGCCATCTAATAAAGTGCCACGATAATGTACTGTCACGGTATCAGTGGCTTTAGGGCTATCACCTTCGCCTGCTTTTAAAATCTCATACTGTAAACCGCTGCCTGTGGTTTTTATACCTTTTTTCTTAGCATTTTCAGCTAAAAAGGTTTCACCATCAGTACGGTTTTTCTCAGTTAATTTACGTTTTTCATCAGCCTTTTTTGCAAACTGCGCTTTACGGAAATCCATCAATGTAGATTGAATTTGCTCCTCAGTTAAGGTGGTAAATTCACCCGCCAAAGCTTCTTTAATACCCAGCATTAATTTATCAAGGTTAACTTCAATCCCTTGTTTTTTCAAAGTACTACCAATATTTTGCCCAAAACTATAACTTAACTTCTCATCTTGGGTAAGCTCTGCAGCCGTTATTGAAGATGCAAATAAACCTACCGTTAACGCTGCAACATAACGTAACTTCATATTGAAATCCTTTTAAAAGTGTTGTTTCTGAAAAAAGTGTGGCAACTGTACCATACTTTATAAGAGTCCTACAATCTTAACAACCTTGTTCTTGTACGGGGTTTAAACGCATAGGTTCGACATCATCATGACCCAGCATCAAATACTCAAAAACAACGGTATAACTCATGACGCGCTTCACATATTTTCGGGTTTCACTAAATGGAATCAGCTCCACCCACATATCAGTTGCAATGCAGCTATATTTCTCGCGCCAGCGTTTGGCTCGTGCAGGACCTGCATTATAAGCGGCGGTGGCCAACAGATAATTATCATCAAATTTATCCAACAAGTAACGCAAATAACTAGTGCCCAATTCAATATTTTTTTCTGGAGATAAAAGGTCTTTTTCTCCACCTAATTTGATTTTATATTTATTTGCCATTTGTCGAGCAGTTGCAGGCAATAATTGCATTAAGCCCATTGCATTTGCACCTGATTTGGCATCAGTTTGAAATGCACTTTCTTGCCGAATAATCGCGTATATCCAGCCAAAAGCAATCTCTCTTTTTTCTGATTGGTTCAATACCCAATCATAATAGGGACGTGGAAAACGCAGGCTTAAATGATTGTGTAAATCAGCCTTGCTTGCTGCCCGAATCGCACGATCATGCCAACCCCATTGACTCGCAATAGCCGTTAACAATTTCATTTCATCTTGGTTTAAAGTTTTAACTGCTTGCTGCCATTCCATCCGTGCATAATTGATGAAGCCTAGAAAATATAATTCCCGCGCCCGAATCAAAGCTGGGTTTTCCAGCAGTTTTTGTTGAGCCGCTTTATCTAATTCGGATTCTTGTTGTTCAAATGCAAAAGGCTGTTGTAAACGTTCCGCTGCTAGGAAACCGTAATAAGTACGATGTTTAGCCACTTTTTCAAAAATTACTTTGGCTTTATCAAATTTCTCGGTTTGACCATAAGCCCGCGCTAACCAATATTGCCATTGATCTTGCTGTTCGATGGCATCATTGAAATCAGTCACAAATTTAATGATTGCCGCCCAATTATTTTGATCTAAAGCAATATTAAGCATTGATTGGCGCATTTTGTCATTTTTGATTTCAGCACTCATCAGCCATGTCAAAGATTCAGTTATTTTCTGATCTGCTGCCCATAAGGCAATATAACTGTCTATTTCATCTTTTTCAGATTCAGTAAAACCATAAGTCTTTTTAAATTGTGCCCAATAATCATGGGCTAATTTAGCATTACGACGCGCCAAACGTTTTGTGCCATAAATTAACAGCTCACGTGCAACGTTATCATCTGGATAGTTAATATTTTTTAAACCTGCTGCAGGATTTTTATGTACGGATTGCCAATGGGCTACCCATGTTTTTTTGTCTTGACCCAATGATTTAGCAAGGTAATTAGCTAATTTAAATTGTTTGTTCTGCAAACTGAGACGAGTGCGTTGCCAGCGTAATTCAGATGTAATAATATTATTTTTGTACAATTGACTAAATACGGGGTCGCATTCTTTAGGCTGGGATTTTCCCACTAGCCACAATTTAATCGCCTGCATTTGCCATTGCTTGAACGGCTCTTGCTGTTGTAAGCGTGCATTGAGAGCATGACATTGCAATATGGTATTTTTTTGTGGTTGATAAAATGCTTGATAACTTACCCAATTTTCAGATTTTGCCAATTGAGTGAGCCATTGGGTGCGTAAAATATCAGCGGTTGGAGAGTCAGCATAAACCTCTAAAAAGGATTGCACTTCATCTGCTTTAGCTTGCTCAATATGATGGTAAAGTTGAAAAAAATTGAGATAGTGCGCAATCTCATAATCTTGTAATTGTTCAGAAAGTTTCTGAAATTGTTCCAAATCTTGTTTTTGAATTGCTTGATAAGTTTGTTTAAATTGGAAACGCTGTTGCAGTAAATTTGCGGCTTGAGTCGATACAGTAAAACAAAGCCCTAGCAATAAAATAACCCTTATGTACATAATGTTATTCTCGATGTTTTAAGATGTTATGCCTTTATTGTAACTGAGTTGTTAATATTATGTTATGAATTGAGGGATAAACTGTGTTATTACATTGCTTACGATATAAATTGTTCAAATACGGCATAATAATCAATTAGGAATGTCGCTTGCTTTAAATATGTGTAAACTGCGCACCTTTTTTGCTATAGCCATTATCAATACTTCATCCCTAACCCTTGCGAATGAGATATT
>JADGDW010000268.1 GCA_016744725.1 Candidatus Albibeggiatoa sp. nov. BB20
TTTTACTTATATGATATAGGTAATTATTTACTTCTCTGATTACCCCTATTTCTGTATTCCCATATTTGTTTGAGAAGAACACACATGGAATAACCATTATGAAATTGTCTTATGTATTCGCATCTGTATTATCTTTGTCATTGTGCTGTAGCTCTGTACTAGCTGCTGTTACGACTGAGTATCGTGAAACTACAAATGCAAAAGTTACTGTAAGTGCAAAATTTAATTGTCTTGACGCACCTACTGGACAACATCGAGTTACTCCGTTTTACACCGGACTTAGTGTGGACGCGGGTGAGCTGTTAGTGTTCAGTGTTGACCCAAATCAACTATGGAGTGCTGGCTACAATGTAGATTCAAATCAGAAAGCAACAAATATCTATACAATGAATGCTAATGGTGCGGGCAACCCTTTTGGGGACGGTTCTGGTTTGTCTACAACGGTAGGCTCATACTCTTTCTTAATAGGTACTCTGGTTGGTAGCTTGGATGATGGCGACTCTTTCTTTGCTGTGGGAACTTCCCTTGCTATGTTTGCCCCTCAAGCAGGTCGTTTAAGTCTTTATCACTGGGGTTTTGGATGCTTCGATAACTATGGAGACATTGATGTCTCAATCTCAATACTAGAATAAGACCTAATAACTAACCTGGGTTCGATATAACAATACCTTCGCCACTAAATTTGCACAACAGGGTTGTGAATCCTACCTAGATGGGCGCATTGGTTTCCCTCGTTCCCACAAGTTGAGGCTGTAAAAGAACTGCAAAAATAACGACTTTAATGATCGTAAGTTGTTGATTTTACATAGTCCTAAATCGAAAAAACGTGGTTCTTTTACAGCCTCAACTTGTGGGAATGCTTTCATGACGTGTCACGTCAAGTATATTCATAACGCAGCGCGTCTGGACTGCATTCTTACATGGCATGTAGGAACGAGGCAAACGAATGAAGAAACAGGAATAATAGATGAATAGTATCAGCATAAACCAATTCCAAAGCGCGTTTAAAACACTAGTAGAGCAGGTTATTACAACGCATACACCCTTAAAAGTCACTCAAAATGCGGATAGTGAATTTAATTTATAGTTGTAAATGCAAAAGATTGGGAACGAGACCAAGAAACACTTTATATTTTGCAAAACACACAACTGATGCAACAAATTTCTGACTCTTTAAAAACACATCAACAACACAAAGGCTATAAACCAACTCAGGAACAATTAAAAGAAATATTTCATGATAACCCTACCTGCTAAAATAGAATACAGATAAAAATAGACGAGCATCACATGCCAGCACAACCACAATTAGATACACCAACAACACCCGAAGAATATTTAGCCTTTGAACGTCAATCAACTGAAAAACATGAATTTGTTGATGGAATTATCTATGCATATGGAGATAGTCACGCTGATGATGAAACTTATGCGATGTCTGGTGCAAGTCAAAAACACAATATCATTGCAGGTAATTTATTTGGAGAACTGTGGACAAGCTTTAAAAAGCGCGATTGTAGTGTTTACATGAGTGATATGCGGGTTAAAGTGAGTGAGACTGATTATGTCTATCCTGATGTGGTTGCCGTTTGTGCTGATGTAGAGCTTGATGATAATAAGTTTGATATTTTGCTAAATCCTAGCGTAATTATCGAGGTTTTGTCAAAATCGACTAAAACTTATGATAAAGATAAAAAAATGGCGTTGTATCAAAATTTACCCACAGTTCAAGATTATGTATTAGTTGCACAAGATCAGTATCGCATTGAGCATTATCAACGTCGTAGTCAAAATCAATGGCTATTGACGGTATTAACTGAGCCAGAACAAATCTTGATATTACAAAGTGTTGATACCCAAATTTCAGTACAAGATGTTTATGATAAAGTGAGTTTTTAATACGTCTAATATCACTAAAGCATTCATTAGCGCACTATCTGAAAATGCTGTTTAAATACCGTTATTGACCCTTTCATTAGAATAACTTAACCTGTGCTCTTTTACAGCCTCGATTTGTCAGAACAAGATATGAATCAGATATGTCAAATCAAACTTGCTTGCGAGTGAAAATCACTATCAATATGCGCATAGATAAATTACTACAACATCAAAACCTTACCAGCTCACGCCAACGTGCCCAAGAACTTATCACACAAGGCCAAGTCTGGGTTAACAATCAATGTATCAAAAAATCCAGCAAAGAATTTGCTGAAACAACTCAGATTGAAATTCGTGGAAATCAATTAAAATGGGTTTCGCGTGGTGGCTTGAAATTAGAACAGGCTTTTAATACATGGCCTTTAGCTAAACCTGAAATTTGTTTAGATGTGGGTGCGTCAACAGGTGGTTTTACTGATGTATTGCTCAGCCTTGATGCAAAAAAAATCTATGCAGTTGATGTGGGACATGATCAATTAGTTGAAAAATTAAAACTAGATGAACGAGTTATCAATCTTGAAGGAGTTAATATCCGTCAACTGAATGCCGAATTAATCTCCGAACAAGTCGATTTTTGTTGTATTGATGTGTCGTTTATTTCACTGACTTTAGTTTTGCCTGCGCTTATCAGTGTGCTGCAACCTCAAGCCAATATTGTTGTATTAGTCAAACCACAGTTTGAAGTCGGCCAACAAGGTTTAGGCAAAAAAGGCATCGTCAAAGATGAAACCCAGCATCAATTTGCCCTAGATAGAGTCTCTCAATGTGCCAAAAGCCTTGGTTTTGAGGTCAAACAACAGATTGATTCACCAGTATTGGGCAGCAAAGGTAATAAAGAGTTTTTACTGTGGTTATCATCTGAATGACAGCTTATTAGTCTCGAATAAACCAGCGTCGAATTAATTCCACTTGGAAACGATAGCCCGTACCTAAACGCACAAGTAGTTCCCGTTGCAGTAAATTCGCAATACAAACATCAAAATTATCAGGACATTGCGTTCGCAACCATTCCTCATCCAATAATTGCGCCTCACCTTGTTTTGCAATTAATTTTAATAAATTCAAACTATTAGGTGAAATTTGATTATTGGCAATATCAGCAAAGAAAAATCGACCATGCTGCAATGCCCCCGGTACAGCC
>JADGDW010000128.1 GCA_016744725.1 Candidatus Albibeggiatoa sp. nov. BB20
ATACTAAGTCATACTGAATAAATAGCCTGCAATCACAATAACTAAACACATTAGGCTAACCTCACATCCAATATATAGTGGTTTTCTTGTAATTAGATTATTTTGCTTAGCCTCTTCTCACCAACGCTAAATGAGATTGTCACAATTTATGATAAACCTCTATAGAATTTATAAAAACATCAATTTTAGGAGGTTTTATGCACAAATCCATAAACAAAGCACTCTTACCCACCATATTATGGGGCATTATGAGTATTGCTTTATATGCCACACTGTATTTTTTTGAACAACCCATCTTAGAAGCCTCTGCTAAAGGCGGTTGGTATTTCATCGTACCTGTAACCATTGCATTCATCTTTTCAGGTGTGCATGGTAATTTCACGGGTTACTTCTGGGAAGCTTTTGGCGTAAGAGCTAAGAAAAAATAAGGAGTGACTTGTGGAAATATCATTTTTAGATTTAACCCTTGCCAATGTTGGCTTCTTATTTGTTGTAGGCTTTATTGGTGGCTTAGTTAGCGGTTTTATTGGCTCAGGCGGCGCATTTGTTTTAACCCCTGCTATGATGAGCATGGGTGTGCCTGCAATTATGGCGGTTGCCAGTAACATGTGTCATAAATTCCCGAAAGCATTAGTTGGCTCGGTTAAGCGGGCACGTTACGGCCAAGTTGATGTGAAGCTGGGTATTATTATGGGGATTTCAGCTGAGGCTGGCGTATTGTATGGTGCAAATTTACAAAAGTATATTCGCCATGAATTTGGTCAAGATGGTTCTAATTTATACGTTTCGTTTGTATTTGTAGTCGTATTAGCGATTGTGGGAAGTTATGTGTTACTAGATGCTTGGAAATTATATAGTTCTGGTACACAAGAAGAGAAGAAAACCAAAATTGCCGAATGGGTTCAATCCGTTAATATCCCCGGTACGATGATGTACTTCAAAGCTTTAAATGCGCGTATTTCAGTTCTATTTACTATTCCATTAGGGTTTGCCACAGGCATGTTAGCTGCCACTATTGCCGTAGGTGGTTTTATTGGTGTCCCTGCCATGATGTATATTTTGGGCGCACCGGGTTTAGTCGCTTCTGCAACGGAATTAGTGATTGCCTTCGTAATGGGTTTTGGTGGCACAATTAAGTATGCTTTAGATGGTTATGTCGATGTTCGTTTAGCAATGATTATTTTAGCGGGTTCATTATTCGGGGTGCAATTAGGCGCAATTGGTACAACTTACGTTAAAGACTTTATGGTAAAAGTAGTCATGGGTATTATCATGATTTTAGTACTATTTAGTCGCGGATTTATGATTCCCGTTTACTTAAGTAACCTTGGTTATATTTCTAAAATAGAAGATGGGACAGCGGTCATTTTATCAAATGTCAGCTTTGGTATATTGGTTTTTGCTTTGGGTACAGGTGCAGCAATTATTCTGTATTCACTGTTTTCTGGTTTCCAAATTGAGGCCCAAAAACGCAAGGCAGAAGAAGAAGCTTCAGAAACAGTTGAAACTGAACCAATGACAGCACAGTTATCTCCAACAGGTCGTTTTGAACGTATTATGTTGGTTTCTGATGGTTCTGAATTCAGTGCTGGGGCAGAACGTGAGGCGGTTGAATTAGCTAAAAAAGCCAACAGCCAATTATTTATTACATCTGTTGTCGTTGTTGACCCTGACTATGAGTTACTTGCATCTCAATTATTGGAAAAACAAACGGCTCAAGCACAAGCTGTATTGGATAGACTTAAACAAGTAGCAGAGATGGCGGGAGTGAATTGTGAAATTGTATTGCGTCAAGGCTCTGAAATTTACAAAGAAATTGTTAATGCTGCGAAAGAAAAACATGTTGACCTTATCATCATGGGTCGTCGCGGAAAAAGTGGTTTAATGCGCTTGATGATGGGTAGTACAACTGCACGTGTGATTGGCCATAGCGACTGTAACGTGTTGGTTGCACCTCGTGCGGCCAATTTAACAGGTCACAATATGATGGTTGCAGTCGATGGCTCGCGTCATGGTGATATTGCAGCAACCACAGCAATTAATTTAGCCAAATATTTGGATGCAAATGTAACAGTTGTGTCTGCGATTGAAGGTGATTACAGTGACAGACATCGCAATGAAGTGAAAGCCACAGTTGATCGAGTGGTTGATTTGATGAAGCAAGAACATGTTAAAGTCACTGGCGAAGTCTTAATGGGTACGCCTGTATCAACTATTGTTGATGCGGCAAAACAGAAAAATACCGATTTACTGGTGATGGGTAGTCATGGACGTACAGGATTAGAAAAAGTATTAATGGGCAGTGTTTCTGATCGTGTTATTGGCCATGTACCTTGTGCCGTATTTATTGCTAGAGGTTAATCAATGTTTTCGATTTTAAGAGATACATTTCAGTTGAAATAATAGATTTAAAGTCGAATTCTCAGCTTAAAAAGTATGTTGAACATTAGTTTGGCATACTTTTTTTATGTCCTATAAATGGGTTAAAGCACGCTATAAAATCCATATTTGAATTTGCTTTATTTCCAAAGCTAAAGTCTTGAACACTTAATGAAAATAAACAACAATCATATTAATATCTTATATTAAAATATAGTACTGAGAAAATAGAGCTAATATGGCATATTTTGTAAAACTGCATATTATTATTTTTTAAATTTCCATATACTTAAACAGTAAAAAAAGTTTGAAACTCGTCTTTATGTTATAGTTCAATAAATTATTAATACTATCATAAAAAAATATAAGTTGACTCTAATAATGGCTCTGATCTTTATAAAAAATATAATAAGATTAATGAGTTATAAGATAACACTAAAATTTGCAACTTGTTGAAATTCTCGTATTTTCAAAAAACTATCCGAACTGTTGTTCTAACTAAAATGAGGTTATAAAATGCTATTTACCTTGGCATTTTGTAAAAACAATATCAATGGACTATTCATCTTTATTTGAAAAAAAATATCGTTTTCTACTAATTGCCATATTGTTATTTGTTTGTATAGATATTGGTGTACTTATCTCTAATCTGATTATTTCTCGCCATATCCAATATGATGCAGTTACTGTCAATCTAGCGGGTCGGCAAAGGATGTTGTCGCAACGCATGGCTAAGACTTTATCTCTTATGTATACCGCACAGCAACAACAAGATAAAGTGGCATTTCATACCCTGCAAAAAGAGTTTAAGCAGACTTTTCAACTGTTTAATAATACGATGAATGGATTTGCTTATGGTGGTGAAATTCTTGATACCACGGGACACCATTTCCAATTACAAACGTTACAAACGCCCAGTTCGAAAAAAATTATTACTGAAGCCATTGATTTATGGAATAAGAATAAAGCCTTACTGAAGCCATTCCACACGCAACAACAAACCACTTTTAGTCCCACTGCTTGGCAACAACTCAAACATATTCAACAAAACCATTTAGTGTTGTTACGTTTGATGAATGATCTTACTTTAGATTTAGAGCAAAAAACCAGTCAGCAAGCTTCTCTGATTCAACAGATTCAAATGACAGGGATTTTTCTAGTTACACTGAATTTTATCTTTTTCATATTTCACGTTTTTTCACGTTTACAAAAACAAGATAAGCAACTAAACATTGCGATGCAACGTGCCGAAGCAGCAAGTCAGGCAAAAAGTGCATTTTTAGCCAATATGAGCCATGAAATTCGTACACCAATGAATGGTGTATTAGGAATGTTATCGCTCACACTAGATACAAAACTGACTCCACAACAACGTGATTATTTAGAAATTGCCAATCAATCCAGTGATGTTTTATTATCCTTAATCAATGATATTCTTGATTATTCTAAGATTGAAGCAGGACACATGGAGTTGGAAATAATTCCATTTGCATTGCGCCAACTGGTTGAGGAAGTACTCGATTTATTGTCGGAACGAGCAAGCTCTAAGGGTTTAGAAATAGGCGTGTTATGTGATCCGCAATTGGATTTTTTAGTAAAAGGTGATCCCACTCGTTTGAAACAAATTTTGACTAACCTGGTTGGTAATGCGATAAAATTTACTAATAAAGGTGAAATTCGGGTTAAGTTAGAGCAACAGTCCATCAATGAAAATAATATAATTTTGCTGTGTGAAATTACCGATACAGGCATAGGCATTTCAAGTGATGTGCAAACTAAAATTTTTGAATCATTTTCTCAAGCCAACAGTTCAACCACGCGCCAATATGGAGGTACTGGTTTAGGGCTGGCTTTATGTACGCGGTTGTCAGGTTTGATGAATGGCGAGATTGGGGTGCGTTCTCAATTAGATGAAGGTAGCACGTTTTGGTTTACAGCTCAATTACAAATGACCCAAGAAAAAACACCAAAAAGTGTGATTTTACAACCAGAATTACAAGGTTTGCATGGCTTAATTGTCGGGGCTGATTCTGTTCATCGCATGGTATTAGAAGACAATTTTAATCATTGGGGTATTAATTCGTACAGTTATTCCAATGAATCACAAGCATTACAGAAATTACAACAAGCGGCAGAAGATCAGCAAGCATTTGACTTTGCTATTATTGATATGGAAGTTGATGGCGTTGATGGTTTCGCACTCAGTCATAAAATCAAGACCAGTCCAATCATTGAATCAACAGGTTTGATTATGCTCACTTCTCGGATTCAAACCAGTGATAATGAAATGGCGCAACAGGCAGGATTTTCTGCTTATTTGATTAAACCTGTGCATCAATATCATTTGTATAATGCGATTCGCTTGGTTATGGATTTACAGCTTGAGCAGAAACAACCCTCAATCACAAGTTCACTATCAGATCAACAAGCTGATTTGCGAAGAGTTGAAACATTATCAAAACAGCAACTAATTCCTAATAAGAATGAAATATCCATATTATTGGTAGAAGACAATGATTTTAACCAAAAAGTGGCGTTTCATATGTTGAAACGTTTGGGACTACAAGTGGATACTGTTGGTAACGGACAGGAGGCATTAGATCAACTCAAGCAGCAAACTTACTCATTAATCTTAATGGATTGTCAAATGCCTATACTCGATGGCTATCAAGCAACAGAGATTATTCGGCAACGTGAAAAAACAGGCGAATTACCAAAACAAGTCATTATTGCAATGACCGCCCATGCGATGGAAGGTGCACGAGAAGAATGTCTGGCTTCAGGTATGGATGATTATTTTTGCAAACCCTATAGAATTGAGACATTGCAAGAAATGATACATCGCTGGATGGATAAATTACGAGATTCTCAAGCAGAAATACAAAGTTGATGATTTGAATTTATTAGGACGGGCAGCCGTTAAAAAACTATAGTCAATTTTGATTTATGTGTTAGGACTGGCAGTCCTCTTATAATTTAAATATCAATTATTTTTAATATCAAGGACTGCCAGTCCTGTATCATTTTAAAGTAAAATAACCATACCAGTCCTTTCATTTTCAGTGTTTTACAAATCTTTCAAACATTTTGCTTGTGCATCTTTTCCAGATAATACAGGCGCATCAATCGGCCACTCAATACCGATATCAGGATCATTCCAGATTAAACTGCCTTCATCTTCTGGATGATAATAATCAGTGCATTTATAATGAAAGTCCGCAGTATCGGTTAACACACAAAAACCATGAGCAAAACCTGGTGGCACATATAATTGATTATGCGCTTCTGCTGTCAAAGTCGCGCCTACCCATTGACCAAATGTTGTTGAATCTTTTCGAATATCCACTGCTACGTCAAACACCGCACCACTGCTGACTTGAACCAATTTACCTTGAGGGTGTTGCTTTTGGAAGTGCAGCCCACGCAATACATTTTTTGCAGAACGGGAGTGATTGTCTTGTACGAAATGTGCGTCAATGCCTGCTAATTCTGCATAACGTTGCACATTGAAGCTTTCGAGAAAAAAGCCACGTTCGTCACCAAATACTTTGGGTTCAATCAGTACGACTTCTGGGATGTCTAAGCGGGTTACTTTCATGCTATTTCATACTTCACTATGTGTTTAAGATAAAGACCATAACTGCTTTTTTGCAATTTATCTGCTAATTGTACCAGTTGTTCATCGCTAATATAGCCTTTACGCCATGCAATTTCTTCGGGACAAGCGATTTTTAAACCTTGGCGTTTTTCAATCGTTTCTACGAATAATGAGGCTTCAAGTAATGACTCGTGTGTGCCTGTATCCAACCACGCAAAGCCACGGCTTAAGATTTCCACCCGCAAATCATCACGTTGCAAATATACATTGTTCACGTCAGTGATTTCTAATTCTCCGCGTGCTGAAGGCTTAATATTTTTAGCAATTTCAACCACATCATTGTCATAAAAATATAAACCTGTGACGGCATAACGAGATTTAGGGTCGGTGGGTTTTTCTTCTAAACTGATGGCCTTGCCTGTTTTATCAAATTCGACCACACCATAACGTTCAGGGTCGTGTACAGGATAAGCAAATACGGTTGCACCCTTGGTTTGCTCCGCTGCATGATTCACCGCTTTACTGAAATTATGGCCATAAAAAATATTATCGCCTAAGACTAAAGCACAGGTATCAGAGCCAATAAATTGTTCACCGATAATAAAAGCTTGCGCTAAACCATCAGGAGAAGCTTGTACTTCATAGCTGAGGCTAATTCCCCAGTGTGAGCCGTCGCCTAATAATTGCTCAAAACGCGGCGTATCTTGTGGAGTGGAAATGATGAGAATATCTTTGATACCCGCTAGCATCAATGTGGTTAACGGGTAGTAAATCATGGGTTTATCATAGATAGGAAGTAATTGTTTTGAAACCACTTGTGTGACGGGATGCAAACGCGTACCCGAACCACCTGCGAGAATAATACCTTTCATTGAAACTCCAAAAGCTTAATAAGCATTTTTGATAATTACGATATAAAAAGCATTATCTCTATTATTTTATATGATTTCAATATTTTCCTAACGATAGGCTATTAATTTTAAATAAAAGTCACAGGCCATAAATCATGCAATTAGCATTGTTCCCAAGGTAAATCATAATAACGCCAGCCACCATTAGTACTACGATGATGATGGTCATCTAAATCACCTTCAAAACCTTCTAATACATTGTAAACCATACCAAAACCATGCTCACACAATAAATGCCCAGCCTCTAAAGACCGCTTACCACTACGGCAAATCAAAAGCACAGGCGCACAACCCGCTTGTTCACCATCTTCTGCATGACCATCTTCTGCAGGGCAACTCACACCACCAAGTAACACTTTACGCACATCAACTTCAAAATGAGGGTTTACTTCCCAGTCTGGCTCATCAATCCACGCAACATGCACCGAACCTGACGGGTGACCCACAAATAAATATTCCATAGTGGAGCGAATATCAATTAATACCGCTTTTGGATTATCTTGCAATAATTGCCACGCATCTTTAGGTAAAATAGATTTGAGTTCAGACATACTTTTATTCCCTGATAAGTTTTTATTATAGGTATACAAAAGTAAATTATAGAAAGTTTTTTTGGTTTTGTAAAATCACTAATATTATGAAATTCTTATATATTTAGGGCTGAAAATCCATAAAGGAGACGCAGCCCATAGAATTAACGGTATGCTTTCAAATAATGACCCTCAAACCAACGTTTTGCCCAATGGAACATCACGGTTTTTGGCATCAGAACCATACGTTTAGGATCACGATAAATCAACATTCCACTATTTAGAGTATCGACGATACATACTAATTCTGATTTGAATGTTGCGGTAATTGGCTGACCTTTGATTTCTGCTAATATATTTTTAGCCACTGCTTCTGCTTGTAAATCCGCAATATGGGCTTGTTTTGGAATCCAGTCAGGGCCAGGATAACTGCCGCTATCACCCGCAACATAAATCCGTTCAAAGCCTTCGACTTTGCAATGCTCATTGGCTTGGATAAATCCACCTTCAGATAATGGTAAACCACTGGCATTTGCCCATGCAGGGCCTGTCATTCCGGGCATAAATAAAGTTAAATCACTGTGAACTTCACCGCCTTCTGTAATCACTTTATCTTCTGTAAAGGATTTCATTTTATGGCCTAAATGAGTTTCAATGCCACGTTTATCCATTTCTTTTAATAAGGATTTAACCGCTTTTTCACCCAAACGTTGCCCCGGTGATTTCGATGGGTTGAAAAACACCATTTTGAACTGGTCACGGCGTTTTTGCTTACGCAATAAAGTATCAATCCCAAACAAGAATTCAAAAATAGGCCCACCACGTACTGCAGTTGGCTCTTTAGGATTAGCTGAAAAGCCAAATGCCAACGTACCAGAGTCTAATTTATTCAACTGGTCACTGTATGCTTTAGTCGCTTGATAGCCTTCGCATGGGGTGTAAATATTTTCAATTCCAGGTAATTTTTTAATAAAACGTCCACCCGAACCAATGATTAAACTATCAAAATGAATTTTATCACCAGTTTCAAGTAAGACTTGGCGGGTTTCTTGGTTCAAACCAGACACCTTGCCACGGTGGTATTCCACATCATTACGATCAAAAAAGTCCTCTAATTCAACTGTAAGGTCTTGTTCATTGCGTAAACCCGCAGGTACCCAAATCAGGCTAGGGTAAAAGAAAATAACAGGACGTGGTGCAACCAATACAATCGGTTCTTTCCACCCTTGTTTTCGTAGTGTTTTAATTGCAGTTAATGCGGCAAAGCTTGACCCTAAAACAACGATTTTGTGCATGAGTATTGACCTTTTGTGACCCAATAGCGTGTTAATATGGGTATCTTAGCATGTTAACAATGACAAAAAGTCTCCTCATCACTAAATTAGCATATCAGGATTTTTTAGTCTGTTATTAATTATAAAAATATTTTATGGATGAGAATATTTTGTATTTGAGAAGCAATTTATGGGTTTGGTATATAATTGGACAAATTGAGAATATATTTAGATTTTACATAGAGCCCCCATGCATTATAAATACCAAGCCATTGATGAAAATGGACAAGAAGTTGATGGCATTATTAGCACTGATAATGAAAGAGATGCCGCGCGTCAGCTACAAAGACGTGGCTTAACGGTGCTCAATCTCATTGCTGCTGATAGTAAAATTGCTAAAATAGCTCTCCGTTCGGGCAAACCGAAACAGCGGGATGTTTTAACCGTATTGCATGAGTTAACCACATTGCTGGAGTCTGGCGTATCACTGATTGAAGCGGTTGAATCGCTGGCACAATCCACACATCATCCTGTTATTGTGGATAATTTCGCTAAAATTGCCTCTAAATTACGTCAAGGCATTTCATTTTCAATTACACTACAGAAAAGTGATTTAGATTTGCCTTGGTATTTGTATCAATTGGTTGAGGCAGGTGAATTAACGGGAAAGGTTGCCCAAGGGTTACGCGATGGTGTGGAGCAATTGGAATATGAAACTAAAGTGCAGTCAGAAATGCGTAATGCACTGATTTATCCCAGCATTTTGATTTTTTCAGGGATTACCGCTGTTTTGTTGATTTTTGTGGTGGTCGTGCCCCGTTTTGCAGGCATTTTAAAAACGAAAGGGACGGATATTCCTTGGCTAGCACAGGCGGTTTTAGGTACAGGGATGTTTTTTAATAATAATATTGAATTGATTGCTGCAATTGGTGTTGGTTTGGTATTCGTGATTGTTTATATATTGAGTCAAAAAAAGGTGCGATTAAAAGCCAAAGATGTTAGTGCAAAATTGCCTATTATTGGTGTCTGGATTATGGAAGCGGAAACAGGACGTTGGGCTGCGATGTTGGGTACATTGTTAGAAAATAAAGTGCCTTTGTTGCGTGGTTTGGAGTTGGCGGCTCAAAGCATTCAATTACCCAGTTTAAATGCACGATTGAATCAGGTAACTAAAGCGGTACGTACAGGGACAACGTTATCTCAGGCATTGCAAGACAATGATGCTCTAACCGCAACGGGTCATAATTTAATTCGAGCGGGTGAGAAATCAGGTAAATTGCCGCCGATGCTACATTCATTAGCTAAATTATTAGATGAAAGTGGGCGTAATCGTATGAAACGGTTTTTATTGTTGGTTGAACCACTGGCTATTTTAGTGATTGGTAGTGTGATTGGAGTTATTATTACAGGGGTTATTTTGGCAATTACTGCGGTGAATCAGGTGAATTTTTAATTTGGATTTCAAATATTTGCGTTTTTTAAATCTATAAGAATATGAAAAAATATGTCATTATTCTTTGCTAGCAGCTATCTATAGTCAATTCTACCTTGAGTGTGAGGACTGGCAGTCCTGAAATAGTTTAAATATCAAATAGTTTTAAAATATAGGACTGCCAGTCCTGTATCATCTTAAAATAAAATGACTATATCAATTAAAGACTACTAGCCCTACATTTTTCTATGCGCTCAAAGCTTCACTCACTGTGATTAACTTCTGTTTGGCATCCACTAAAATAGGTTTAATTGCTTCCTGTTCTGACAATCCAAATACAGCCATTGGGTCTAAGAATGCCACCACAACTTGACCATTTCCAGCATCCCGTACTAATACATTACATGGCATCACGCTACCAATATCTGGATCAGCTTGAATCATTTGATTAGCTAAAGGCGGATTGCACGCACCCAAAATCAAATAGCGTGGCATATCCACATCCATTTTAGCCTTGAGTACGGTATCTACATTAATTTCAGTCAATACACCGAATTTATGGGCTTTTAAAGTTTCTGTTACTTTTGCAACTGCTGCATCAAAATCCATTTCTAAAGTCACATTGAATGCAAACGCCATTTGAGCAAACTCCCGAATATTTAACGAATAACGATGAATATTAGCATATCCTTAATCATTAATATAGGTATTATAATTCGCAACGTTGTAACACTAATTGTGTGGCATTGCTGGGTAGCCAGTCATTAATTAAATTAGGATAGCTTTCACGTCCTGTCACAACCAGACTATTGCCTTTACTGCGTGGCTTGTTACATAGACTGCGTAATAATCTGTCAGCTTGCAAAAAATCACCTGTTAAGATCAATACACCTTCATCTATATCCCCATCAGGTGAACTGACTGTAATGACACCATCAATCCCTAATTGAGATGATGCACTAATGGCTTGTTCAATTGGCTGGTCAGTTAAGTTATAAATACTCGTGGTTATAATATCAATATTACCACCAGGTCCACCATAAGCTTGAGCGAGGATTTTGCCACCCTCTAATACGGTAAATTCAGCATCTAAATTGATATTACCACCACCGCCAACACCACTTGCAATACTGGTCGTCACTTCGCTATTTTCACTGATATAAACATAATTTGGCATTGATATGAAAATGTTACCGCCATCTGCAAAAGTAGCTTCGGTGGTAATAAAGCTTTTGTTATACATTTCCAAATTATCTTTGGTAATCAAAATATTAATATCACCTGTATTGCCACTACTTGAACTGGCTGCACCAATGTAAGCTTCATTTTGCATCAGCATATCACCTGCGATAATACCGACATTGCCACCTAAGCCACTGCTAAATGTTGATGCATCAATAATCGCCAGGTTATCTAAAAATAATTGTTCACCTACAGTGAGTAGAATATTGCCCGCATTTCCACCGACACTGGAAGAACTTGCAGCGGATAAAATTCCAGAATCTGTTTGTGCACTAATCCCTGTGATGGTTGCATTTTGATTTACATTGATTGAAATATTACCTGCATTGCCTGCACCATTTGTGTTTGTAGTTAAAAAGCTACCATTCGCAAATAGCAATTCATTGGCTTGAATCACGATGTTGCCACTATGGCCTGCATTGGCATTTTTAGAAGCTGTCGCAGAACTCATAAAGTTACCAATACCAGAATTACTTTCCTGTTCAAGTATCAGTTTTCCTGACAAGTTAATGCTGATATTGCCACCTTGTCCAGAACCATAGCTATTAGCAACAATATTTGCTCCATCGTTCATCGTAAAATTCTTAGCACTAATGGAAACATTACCGCCGTCACCAACATTTGCAATCGTTTGAGCAGCTTGACCCGAATCAGAACTAATTAAAGTCCTAGAGTTTGAATTTGTTGTACCGCTCATCTCTATATCATTTGAAGCTGAGAGAGTTATTTCGCCACCTTGACCAGAGCCAAATGCTTTAGAAGTGATGACCGCACCATCTACGAGTCTTATATCTGTAGCAGAAATACTAATACTACCACTATTGCCAGTTTGGATTTGGAGTGATTCATCACTATTTTGTAAACCAATGTTCGTATTGGATGTATTTATGGTGCTACGATTGATACTGCTTTGTGTGTTCTCAGATGAGGCAGATAACAATACCTGATTTTTTGCATTTATCGTAATATCTCCACCTTGGACAATACTTTGATTCAAAGAGGTAATTGAGCTATTTTGCATTGTCAGGTCTTGCACATAAATACCAATATCCCCACCTTCAGTATAATTTATTGCAGAGGAGTTAATAGTGCTATTTATTAGTTCAAATAATCCTGCTCGAATGAAAATATTACCTTTTTCAAATACCTCTGTAGAAGGGCTAGGATTAACTTGAATAGTAGATTCTCGTATATTTAAACTGCCAAGTGTTGTTGTAGGTTCTAGCTCAGGCTGTAAAAACACATCACCTGCTGAAGCTACACTGGTAATATGAATTTTTCCGCTGCGTACTCTTATATTAACTTGATTTATACTAATATCATTGCCAATCAATCCAAGTGTTTCACCCGTTGGTAGATTAAATTCCTCTGAAATTATATTCAGATCAAGCCTTCCAATCTCATTATCTAAAAAACCATAAGCTGTTGGTGCAGCAGTTGATAAAAGTGCATTTTCTTGTGGATTTGCATAAAAGGCATCGTCATCAGAAAAACGAATTAAGTCCGCTGTCGTTGCATAGAACGAGCCTTGTAAATCTAAGCTTGCTTTTTTATTAAAAACAACACCTGCGGGATTCATCAAATATAAATCAGCATTCGGTATTGTGTTGCGAATCAGACCATCAATAGTGGAAATTTGACCACCTGTGACACGGCTGAAAATATTTTGAATATTTGCATCGCCTGAGAAGGTGGCTGACTCACCAGTGGCTAACGAAAATTGCTCGAAACTATGAAATAAATTTGTGCCTTGTAACGTTCCCAAATCCTGTGTAATCGCATAATCAGAACCAGATAAAGAGAGTTGCGCCCCTAAACTGCCATCGGTAATAACATCGGCTTGGGCTGAAATGCTTAACAGCAGCCACAGTAGCAATATAAGCTTGTTCATAAGTGTACCCTGTAAATTTGCTTTGGATGAATTACCAATCAGTTTAGATTAAAACTCGAAGGGTTTAAACCAACAAAGGCGTAAAAAGTCTATCTCAGTTCCTATTCAACCCTAAAACAGATCAGATTATTAAGGCCTTGAGCCAATTGAGATTACTCTAAATATAAAAGACTGTGGTGGGTTATTTCTTTACTCCAGTGTTATTGCTAAGAAATTAAGAAAAAATCTTTGGGGCTAAAAAATGTAAACCTTTGAAGTAAAAGAAAAATTGTTCAGACGATATTTACGTCAACCAAGTTGCCCTTAAGAATATAGTTTCTGGCAATATATTTGATAAGCCAAGCAAAAACAGGTGTATCATCTAGATGATGTGTATTGGGGGAGATGCTAAGCATGGAGGTAAAAGGGGACGGAGTTCACCCAATAAAGTGCTATTTGTTGCAGTGGTATCCCTAAACAAAGATGCTCATCCTATCCCGATGAATATGAATGTTGTTGAATGGTTCAAAACTAGGGGAATTGCAGCTTGAGCTGAAAGTATTTAAACTTGTTTGAAGCATAATATATTTAATTGTTACTCTTCTCGTTCACGGACAATGATGATGCTTTCCCAAGGTTCAAGTTTGCCTTCCATGCGTAATTTGGTGAGTAAGGTGTAGACGTAAAATAAGCGTAGTTTTTGTTTGTGTTCTGCAAACTCATCTTTTGAAAAACAGCTTTGTATTTCTTGGAAAATATCACTGATGTCTGCGCGTCCCAGTTTTATTAAACATCTTTTCCAACTGGGTTTATTTTGTTCTAAAGTCTTATAATTTTGTTCCGCAAACGACAGCATAAAATTCAATAAACTCAAACGCATCTGTTCTGATT
>JADGDW010000129.1 GCA_016744725.1 Candidatus Albibeggiatoa sp. nov. BB20
AAGTGTTAGGCAAGCAACATCCTGATTATGCCACTAGCCTCAATAATCTCGCAAGTTTATATGATGCCCAAGGCCAGTATCAGCAAGCCTTACCTTTGTATGAGCAGGCTATAGACATTTTTGTCAATGCTTTAGGAGAAGAGCATCCAAATACAAAAATTATAAAAATTATAAAAATTATAAAAAGGAATTATCAACGTTGTTTAGCGGCTGTTGAACGGGATTAAACGGATGAAAGGATTTGCAGGATTTTTTGTCTGAATCTGAGCTTGCTGGATTTAAATATTTTCAGGATTAAGTCGTGCTAATCTTTAAATCTTGGGAATCTTGATTTAGATGTTTTTAGATACTCAAAAATTTAAACAGCAAGCGTAGAGTATATAAGTGAAACGCCAAGCATCTTTAAACTGAAAGAGATAAATACACCATCACACGCCCCTCCCTTCCATTTTTTAACAGCCATCCCTTTTGCTGGAAAACCCAAAGCTATTTTACGCTACAGCTTTTAATTCTTAATCAAAACACGAAAGACTATTTATGTTACAAAGTGCAAGGTCTATAATTCACCCCATGCTGATCCCAAGTCACAAAATTTTTTGAAATTGATTCTATAAGGATAAAACAAACCGTGTTTGAACTTTTTAAAGCTGGCGGCTGGGTAATGATACCGCTACTGATCTGCTCTATCATTGCGTTTGCGATTGTTATCGAACGTTTCTGGACATTAAAACGCAGCAAAGTTGTGCCTAAAAGCCTTGTACCTCAAGTGTGGAAATGGGTTAAAGATGACCGTTTAGACAAAGCACGGATTGATGCCCTACGCCACAACTCACCATTAGGCCAAATACTCGCCGCAGGCTTGGTCAATATGCACCACGACCGTGAAATGATGAAAGCCAGCATTGAAGAAGTCGCTAACAAAGTGGTACACGATTTAGAACGTTATTTAAATACCTTGGGCATTATCGCTGAAATTACCCCACTTTTAGGCCTTTTAGGCACAGTCACAGGTATTATTCGTATGATGAGCAAAGTGGGCGAAGTTGGCTTAGGCAATCCAGCGGTCTTATCCTCGGGTCTTTCCGAAGCCTTAATGACCACCGCAGCAGGCTTAATTATCGCGATTCCTGC
The DNA here is from genome assembly GCA_016744725.1 of Candidatus Albibeggiatoa sp. nov. BB20. GTDB lineage: Bacteria > Pseudomonadota > Gammaproteobacteria > Beggiatoales > Beggiatoaceae > Albibeggiatoa. Next base: position 1,132 of record JADGDW010000129.1, read on the forward strand.
ATTTATTTTCTATCGCTATTTTCGGGGTTTAGTTGACGAATTAGTTGTATCAATGGAACAAGAAACCTTGAAAATGCTCGATATTTTACACGGTGATAGAGAGGCTGACTAAGCTATGAAATTTCGTCGCCACCGCACTGAATCCAGTAGCTTACGGCTCAATCTGACACCCTTGATTGACACCGTATTCTTGTTGCTGATTTTCTTCATGATGACTACCACCTTTAACCGTCAATCTGAGCTGCAAATTCAATTGCCAGAAACTGAATCCGAACAAATCCCAGAAGATGCTGTGCAACCGATTCGGATTTTAATCAACAAAAAAGGTGAAATGGCGATTAACTCGTGGGAGACTGCATTGGTCAACGATACGCTGCAAACCATTAGTATGGCACTAGAAAAAGCCGCTGGCACAGAAGAAAGCCCAAGCCTATTAATCAGTGCTGATGCCTTTGCACCACATCAAGCCGTGATGAGAGCCTTAGAAGCCGCGCAAACATTAGGTTATAATCGCATAGGTTTTGAAGCTGAGCAGCCATCACAATAATGAAATTAGAGCGCATTTGGTATCGTTTCCATTTTTTGACGTTATTATTACTCCCCTTATCATGGTTATTTTGCCTTATCGTAGTGTTAAGACGCTGGATATACCGTTATTTGCTCAGAAAAGCCCATTTTGATATACCGATTATCATCGTGGGTAATATTAATGTTGGCGGCACGGGCAAAACCCCTCTGGTGATTTGGCTTGCCCATTTTCTTAAGCATCACGGCTATCATGTTGGCATTATCAGTCGAGGTTATGGCTGTAAAATTAAGCAATTTCCACAAACAGTACGTCCTTCGGTACATAAACCTGAAGAAGTTGGAGATGAACCTTTGCTACTCGCTCGACGCACGGGTTGTCCTGTGACGATTGATCCAAAACGCGCCCGTGGCGTAAAACATCTGATTGCACATCATGCTTGTGATTTGATTATTAGCGATGATGGTTTGCAACATTATGCTTTAAAAAGAGATATTGAAATTGCGGTAGTAGATGGCGAACGGCGTTATGGTAATGGTTTCTGTTTACCCGCAGGCCCATTGCGAGAATCCTCAAGACGTTTAAATTCAGTTGATTTCGTGGTTGTAAAAGGTGACTCGAAACTCAAAGAAATCACCATGCACTATGCGTTAAGGCCATTGCGCAATGTGGCTGATGATAATGAAACCCAACCGCTTGGTTATTTTTTAGGCAAATCGTTACACGCGGTGGCTGGTATTGGCAACCCTCGGCCTTTTTTTAACATATTATTAGACAATCAATGTAAAATTCGCCCTCATATTTTTCCAGATCACCATCCATTTCAAGAGCAAGATTTTGATTTTGAAGAAGACATGCCCATTGTGATGACTGAAAAAGATGCGGTAAAATGTCGCAAATTTGCAAAAAAGAATTATTGGTACTTGCCGATTGAAGCTCGTCTACCCAGCAGCTTTGGCAAGCGCGTATTAGAAAAGTTACAGGAGAAACAAGGTGGATAAACGTTTATTGGATATTTTAGTGTGCCCCGTGACAAAAGCCCCTTTAATTTATCAAAAGAAAAATCAGGAACTTATTTGCAAAGCATCGCGTTTGGCTTATCCAATTCGTGAAGGCATTCCCGTAATGTTGCCAGAACAAGCACGCAAATTGACTTTAGAAGAAGTTGAGCAAATAAAGTAGATATAAAACAGGCTGTGAGCAAAAGCTGAATTACCACATATATCGTAGTAACTGCTTGTAATAATTTGAAAAATTAACTTTTCTCGTTCCAGCAGTCTCCGTTGGAATGCAGCTCAGACGCTCTGCGTCTTAATAGTGAAAATATTATATATAGTCATTTTACTTTAAAGTGATACAGGACTGGCAGTCCTAGATTTTAAAACTGATTGATATTTAAACAATAACAGGACTGCCAGTCCTAACACATAAACCAAAATTAACTATATTATAGATTTCAAATCAATCCTATAGAATATTGAACTGATGCCAGTTAAGTATCTACACAAATCAAACACAAGGAATCATGCGATGTCAACTGAATTAAATATGGGCTCATTACCTTCTCATACAGAATTAAAACAAGCACTTACTGCGGCAGTACAAGAAAAAAATGGCGGTTTTGGCCTTAATATGTGGGCAACGTTGGTTGATAGAGATGGCGTTGTTAAAGCGGTGGCATTTTCTGGTGATAATCGGGGCGATCAATGGCCGGGAAGTCGGGTGATTTCAGCTCAAAAAGCCAATACAGCCAATGGATTTAGTTTACCAGGTTTGGCTCTTTCAACTGCTAACTTATTCAGTGCGGTACAACCGGGCGGTAGTTTATATGGTTTGCAGCACAGCAATCCTGTCGATACCAGTCTAGCTTATGCGGGTGATTGCAATGCAATAGGTACAAAGCAAGACTCAATGGTTGGGAAAAAAATTGGTGGGGTTAATGTATTTGGCGGTGGATTAGCGTTATACAATGCAGAGGGCGTTTTAGTGGGTGCGGTTGGTGTCAGCGGTGACAGCTCGTGTGCTGACCATAATATTGCATGGAAAGTGCGTCATCAATTACAGTTGAACTATGTGCCTGCTGGAGTAAGTCCAAACCAAGATGATAATATTATTTATGATATTGCAGACGGTGCTAGCGCGAGCGGTTGGGGCCATCCTGTATGTGCACCAGAAGCAGTAGAAATTGCTGAAAACTTTGCCAATACCCATCCTATTCAGTCAAAAGCTTAATTTTCGCTGGAAAACGCACAGCCATTAAGTTAAGAAAAAAAGCGCATTACGGAACAATACCCCGTTATTGGAATGCAAGATTTATCTTGTCTATGCAATATGTTGCACTCCTGTGAGCTTAACTTAATGGCGATCCTAATACCTATCTCCCATCTCAAAAAATATCTGAATTGCGTAAGGTGAGTTTATCTTTATTTCTCTTGCCACAGCTTGTTAAGTTCGGTATGTTCCCCTGTATATGAAAATCAACAACGTTCACAAATTATTCAAGGGGAAATTATATGTATAGGGGTATTTTATTTGGCTTGCTGTCATTGTGGGCAGTATCAGCATCGGCATTACAGGATAATAAAAATACGTACCATTTATTGGATACAAAAGGCCGTCCTATTTTTACAGGCTTGCCTGAAGTCTGTATCGACACACCTGCGACAGTCAATAATCCTACTCGGCGTTTTAAACAATGCGGTGATGTAATTGATATGGATGGAGATGGTGTGTTTGATGATGAAGATGATTGTCCAGAAAATACTGAAGCAGAGCTAGCCCACGGCGTTGAAGCCAATGGCTGTCCCAAAGATAGCGATCAAGATGGTGTTCCAGATTTCCGTGACCGTTGCCCAATGAATACACCGCAAGAAATCAGTCGTGGTGTTAATCGCTTTGGCTGTCCTAAAGACAATGACCAAGACGGTATTCCAGATTTTCGTGACCGTTGTTTAGGTACGCCATTTGGTGCAAAAGTGGATAAACATGGTTGCCAAGAAGTGAAGCGTGAAATTAAGCAAATACTCGGTGCAGATGTGCTATTTAAATTTGATAAATACAGTTTAATTGAAGCAGGGAAAGCCGCTCTAGCACGTGTTGCAACCGATATGAAATCCCAACTACCTTATGTGCAAGGTATTGTGATTGGTGGTCATACCGATAGCATTGGCCGTAAAGCTTACAATCAAACATTATCTGAACGACGTGCGAGTGCTGTGGCTGATTTTCTAAGCACTCAAGGTATTCCAGCGGCAAAAATTCAATCTATTGGTTATGGAGAAAGCCAACCGATTAGTGTGAATAGTAGCAAACAAGGCCGTGCTCAAAATCGCCGAGTTGAAATTAATATCAAAATGAGTGAATAAGCAGTTTAGAATGATTCTCAAGTGTTAGCATCATGTCAGCATTTGGGAATACTGGTAACGATTCTGAGTCATTCACATCCCACATCATTCCTGTTTCAAATTTCAAAGACTATTCTCAAATCAATGGTTCGGACAGTCTAGATTATACTCTACGCTGTTATAATTTGAACTTTTAAACTACTACTCATGCTGAATAATCTTTATCAAAATAAATCAATCATTTGTATAAAGTATTGATGTGGGGTGGAATAGATACGCCCCAAATATTAATTAGGTATGAGCTCATTATTACGCACCGTATTCCACCTTTTTAATGCCTAATATCTTTGGTGGAAAACGCTGTGTTATTCCATCCTACTAAAGTTTATTTTTAGATGGAGTATAGAAATCATAGTAAATTCTGTATAAAAAGTTATTATTTTAATGCAACAGAAATCGCTTGATAAATACCATCAACGTTACGTTGTATATTTTGAACGCTCCGCTTAAGTACAGTCCAACAATGTTCAATGGGATTGAAATCAACGGAATTTACTATAAAGCAGAAAATAACTATTTGGTGATACCTTCCTTATATTGAGTTAAATCATCGTTGATTTGATCCCACTCTACTTTAGAATCAACAAAAATATGAAATGCAGGATGTTGCGTTGGCATATCATCCAAAACCCCTAACCGTAGTGCACACGTTTCAGAATCATGTTTCTTTGAAAATAAGCTTGAACCACAATGACGACAAAAGCCTAATTCAGTGCTTTCAGATTTCCAATAATAAGTGACATGCTCTTCTCCTTCTAAAAAATGTAAATCATCAAATTTAATAATACCTGCGGTGGAAAAAGCAGAGCCTGTAAATTTACGACATTCAGAACAATGACAATGCCCCATTGCAATAAAGTTATCAGGCACTTGAATTTTTACTGTTCCACATAGACATGAACCTGTTAATTTTTTCATATTCAACCCTTTCAAACTATTAATATGATTTTTAAATAAGGCTGGAAACTGTCAGCATTTATAAGATTGACAGAATAAATTTAATGCCTATTTATTAGAAAAAAGCCAAAAAATAGCAAATATCCTACTCTATCTGATTTAATATAGACGAATAATAAGTTTAAGTGTATGTTTATCGTACTTTAATATACAAAATATTCATGGAATAGCACATGGCAACAGAAAAATTCTATTTAGAACTGTCAGAAGAACAGGGAGTGGCACACAAATTTTACGAGGTCACCATCGAAGGTTGCGAACTCACGATTCGTTATGGCCGTATTGGCACGACGGGGCGAGTTGAAACTAAAACCTTTCCTACAGAAGAAGCTGCACGTAAAGAGGCAGATAAAAAATTAAAGCAAAAGGGCAAAAAAGGCTATGAAGAAGCAGTAATAGGTGTGCGTCAAAAACGCCCGATTACGCGTCGTAGCACAGAAAGTCGCCGCTCTACGTCCAAACGTTCACCTTTATTATGGCGATTTAAATCTGGAGCAAGTGCTTTTGGGATTTTTATTAATGCTGATCGTTGTTGGGTTGGGAATCAAGATGGTAGTGTTTTTGTGCTAAACCACAATGCGGAAGTCATCAATCAATATCGTTTGCCTAATGGTGTGAAGTGTATCATTGCTGATGATATTTGGTTATATGCGGGCTGTGATGATGGGTGTGTGTATGATTTATCGGGCAAATTACCACGTATAGCTTATGAAGTGGCGGAAAATATTGATATTCTCTGGTTAGATATTCATGATGCGCAATTAGGTATTTCTGATGGTAATGGCACGGTGATGGTCGCCGATCATGAAAATGAGGCTTTGTGGCAAAAATCCAGTTCAGGTAGCACAGGCTGGATGATTCGTAATGATGCCGATGCGGTTTATCATGGGCACAGCGATGGTGTAACTGCATATAACAATGGCAATCATGGCACAAAATGGGATTACAAAACCCGTGGCTCTATTTTATTTGGCTGGCAAGAAAAAACGATGGTTTATGCAGGTGCAAGCGATAATAAAATCTATGCGTTGCATAAAGCTGATGGTGAGTTAGCCCAAATTTATGCCTGTGACTCCTCAGTGTATTCATGTGCAACTGCTGAAAATGGCCAATATGTATTTGCGGGTGATGATTGTTCTTCTGTGTATTGTTTTAATCAAAATGGGGAGCGTTTGTGGAAATTAGCCACGGGTTGTGGTTCAGCACTGTCGATGCAGTATTTGCAGAATAAATTATATATTGTCACTACTGATGGTTCACTGGCATGTATTGATGTCAATGAGTCAGCCATTGAATCCGCCAAAGCAGGGACATTGCCAGAAAGTAAAGCTATTCAAGCACCTGCACCTGTAGCAATCACTACTTCGACAGACTTAGAAACAATTGAACATCCAACTGAAGGTGTATTGCTTAAGTGTGTTAAAGAGGGTGGAAAATTGCGGGTTAAAGCGATTTCATCTGTTGTGAATTGTACTCAAGAAAATGGACAATTACGGGTTGATATTACACCTGAGTATCATTCTAATTGGAATGTACAGTTTCCGCGTAATTTACGCGAAGAGGGTGCGATTTATATTGTAGATGAAATCAAAGAAGCTTCTCGAGGTCAGTTTTATCGTGTCTATGGAAATATTCGCCGCTTAATTCAAAGTGGTTAAACCATTATTCCTTACACAATATCATTGTTATAACAGGGATCAATAAGGCTGATATAGTCATTTTATTCTAAAGTGATACAGGACTGGCAGTCCTCAATTTTGAAACTGATTGATATTTAAAGTGTAAAAGGACTGCCAGCCCTAACACATAAACCGAAATTGACTATAGGATTCCCCGTTACATAAACATATCTATTGAGAGATTGCCCATCAGCAATACTCTCAACAAAATATCCTGATTGATAAAGCGACGAATGTCTGGAGAATAGAATCTGGCTCGCATGTAGTACAAGTCATTGGCATCAGTCATGACACCATAGTAACCATTGAATAAGAAAGGGGTCGTATGTTGATTGTGTGAGTAATTCATCATATAGGTGGTTATCTATTATTTTTTAAGAGATACTCATTAAAGCATTTCACACAAACTATGGACATTTTTTTATGAAAAGCATCACTATATTGCTCAATTCTTTCCATAAACTGAATAGGTTTATCCGTAGGTAATTTGTATTGTTCAATACAATCATTGCAAAAATAATGAACTGCATAATCAATTGGCTCATTTAATTCAGGATCAAGGTCATTGTAACGTATCCTAACTTCTTTAATCCAATTAAGGCTGACAGTACTTTGGTGGATAAAGTTTTTTTGAATATGATAGCAAATCTCAATAGTCATTTGACGATAGTGTATTGGGCAAATAATTCTACTCATAATATCTTTCTGTTGGTAAAAAAATATAAGATAATCTAGGGAACATTCTCAATTATTTCAGCCAAATAACGGAAGAAAAAAAAGTTTATCAGATTTCCCGTCACATAAGCAAAGCAATTCAAACTCTGCCCATCGGCAATACCACCCAACAAAATATCCTGATTGATAAAGTGACGAAGGTTTGGAGAATAGAATCTGGCTCGCATGTAGTACAAGTCATTGGCATCAGTCATAACGCCACAAGAAAGGTGTGTCGTATGCTGGTTGTGTGAGCAATTTACCAATAAGGAGAATAATCAAATTTCTCAACCACTTGCCCATTGATATTCGTCAGAGCAACGGTGCTATCTCTTATTTGAACTGAACCATTAGGATGCTGAATTAATAATCTAAGTCAATGAATTATCTTTGGCTAAAATCAGAAAAACATTTAGGGCATATAACTCCTACTTCCTCAAAAGCCTTTTGATATTTTCCGTCTATATCATCGGACGAGATAGGTATATCTACAGGCAAACCATATTTTTCAATACAATTTTTACAAAACACATGTGAATTAAAACAGTTGATAGCATCTTTGCTTTTAGGTTTATCATCTTCAAGGGTCATCCATTCATAACGAATACACAGTGTTTTAAAATCTTGTTTAGCTATATAACCGCATATTTGTATTTGTTCCAGTATATGACAACATGCTTTCAAGGGAATAATAGGATCGTGTTTAGGACAGATAATTTTCATAAATAACAACTTTTGTTAGGATATAGATTAGGGTGAAAATATCTGAAATTATAGCGGCTACTGTAAATAATAAAGTCATAATAATAAAAGAAAATACTCCTCTAAACCGCATAAAAAACATAGCTAGAATAAGATTAAGAAACTCTTTCATTTAATCACCAATTGTTTTTGGAGAATAGTAATTTCAATATTATTGAATTTGGTATGGACTAAAGCGTGACTTAAATTAGGTGGGAAGTTGATAACTGACTTTTACCAAATAAAAAGACACGCTACGATGTAAAAAATGCACCAAACGTACCCTATTAACTTAGCTCATCTCGTCTGCAGAATCGGAAGTATCATCCAAAAAGCAATCAAAATCTAAATCAAAGCCATCAACAAAGTAATCTACAAGTGCTTCAGCATCTGATCTTGTTTTTACAACAACATCTTGTAATGATAAACAAACCTCATCTTCACCCACTGAAAATGTTACCTTATCAATATTCATCATCCATGTAGCCCCTTTAATTTTTGGGAATAATTTTTGTCTTGGACACATCGAAATTTCATCTCCAGAAGAAGGAACAGCAGGTAATTCAACTGTACCAGAAACATTGCCATAAGCCTCAGATTCTGTAAGCGATGATATAAACACACTAAAATCAATATGAACTTTCATATTACAATTCTCCTAGATTGGTTGATACATAACCAACATCTTTGTCGCCGAGCTTGAAGAAAAATAGCAATCAGGGTAAAAAGTAATAAATCCTACTCCAAGACTTACGAATTGCTTATGGCTGAATCTGCTTGCTTTGGACGGATGTCACTTCCCTAAAAATCGCTACTTAATGGCGAAGGTATTGATTATGCAGATATATTCAAAATCTTATGCGATCGTTATCGTTTTTCTGTTGAGTATTGGGCTGTTTACCCATTTAGAATCTTTTCGCTCAACTGAACGTTTACTCAACTCTGTTTCTGAAGATGGCTATTTAATGTTAACCGTGGCGCGTAACTTTGCACGGGGATATGGTTTAAGTACGGCTGATGGCACAATGATAACTAATGGCATTCAGCCCGCAAGCACTTTTTTATGGGCTGGTGTCTATTGGTTACATCAAGCAGACAAAATTAATAGTATTGTATGGATTACTGCAATTCAATCAATTATTGTACTTATCTCAGCTTTTTTACTATGGCTGTTGATCAAATCGACACTACAAGAACAGCAGTATATTATCGCAAGTTTGGCTGCTTTAACTTGGTATGCAAGCCCTGTTTACGCGGGTTATACCATGAATGGCTTAGAAACAGGATTATATATCTTAAATTTATTAATTATTGTGTTCTATTTTGTAAATAAAGCAGTTTGGTCAAATTGGGATGCTGTATTTTTAGGATTTTTGGTCGGTATTGGTTTTTTAGTTCGTAATGATGCTATTTTTATGGGTTTAGCAGTTTATATAACATATCTGATTTTAGGACAAGAACATGTAAAACAGCGTTTATGGAAAGTGCATATTATGGGCATGATTGCGTTTAGTTGTAGTATTCCATGGACAAGTTACAATTATGTCTATTTTGGCTCGATATTTCCCAGCAGCTCCACTGCCCAATCCATGGTTTCGGTATTTGGGCAAAATTGGCAAAACTTCATTTTTACCCTCACTGAATATAGCTTTACTTTCATCCGTTTTCCTAATGTTTTACAACAATTCTGGTTTTTTAGTCTCTTTTGTATGCTACTTCTGAGTAGTTTAATTTTTATATTAATTCGCTATTATCAGCAATTTTCTCAAGCTGAGCAAAGATTACTGATTTTAGGCTCAACTTACATTTTGGGATTAAGCATTTTTTATGGCCTGTTTTTCGGCGCACCCTATTCGCTGGGACGCTATTTATTTCCAACCACGATTTTTCTAGTGATTTTATGGGCAAGTTTAGCCGTTAGAATCTATTTTTGGCTCAAATTACCCTTATTGCGTTATGGATTGGTTTTGTTATTTTGTACGGTGATTTTAGGCTTGACAGTTAAAAATGATCTGTTACAACCCCGACAACATTTGCATTTTCAAGTTGTTGAATGGGTAAATAATAATGTGGATGAGCAACAATGGGTTGGTGCAGTGCAATCAGGGGCTTTAGGCTATTTTCATGATAAAACTGTTAATTTAGATGGCAAAGTCAATTCACATGCCTTAGCCGCTCGAAAACAAAAAAAACTCCCAGAATATATTATTGAGCAAAAACTGGATTATTTAGCTGATTGGGCAGGTTTAATGTTATGGTTTACGCCGAACAATCCAAAAATAACCACCGCACAACAAGCTGAATTACTAAAATATTATCGAGTCATTGTTCATGATAAACAGAATAATTTGGCGGTACTTGAACGATACAAGGATTAAAAGAATGATGTTAGTTTTATCCTAATATTTTCAGTCGCGTTGCATTTTGAAATGATGAGTTATGCGCAACTTTTAAGGCTGTGAATACTTAAGGATGATTATATTTTCATTCCAAATCAAGAATGGCAAAACATTGCAATTATCCATCATCTGATTACAATTCAGGGATTAAAAAACAAAAACACAGAAAACATGTCTAAACAATTACCACGTATTGCATTAACCTCGGGCGAACCTGCTGGCATTGGAGTTGATATTTGCTTGCAACTGGCTCTGCATCCTGTTACAGCGGATATTGTCGTTTATGCTGATCCTGAATTATTACAACAAAGAATGCAACAACTTGATCTTAAAATCAAACTTGATGTTCAAACCCAGCACGAACCCAGTAAGCATAGAGTTGGTTATTTAAAAGTCAAACCTATCAAATTAGCCCAACCCAGTATTGCAGGTCAATTAAATGTTAAAAACGCGGCTTACGTTCTCGATATGCTAGGCCAAGCTTGCCATGATTGCCAAACGGGTGAATTTGATGCTTTGGTCACTGCTCCGGTGCATAAAGGGATTATCAATGAAGCGGGGATTGCTTTTAGCGGTCATACTGAATTTTTTGCAGAGCAAACCCAAACTGATAAAGTGGTTATGATGTTGGCGACACAAGGCTTGCGAGTCGCTTTAGTCACAACCCATTTGCCGCTTAACCAAGTCAGTGCCGCAATTACCAAAGACAATGTTGAAACCACGATTCGGATTTTACATCATGATTTGCAAACTAAATTTGGTATTGATAAACCGATCATAAATGTCTGTGGTCTCAATCCTCATGCGGGTGAAGGTGGGCATTTAGGAATGGAAGAAATCAAAGTAATTGAACCTGTGTTAGCCAAATTGCGTGCTGAAGGTATATCTTTGCTGGGTTCATCATCAGCGGATACCGCATTTACTGACAGTGCATTACTTGATGTTCATGCGGTGCTTGCGATGTACCACGACCAAGGTTTGCCTGTGTTAAAACAAAAAGGCTTTGGTGAAGCAGTAAATGTCACCTTAGGCTTACCAATTATCCGAACCTCGGTTGACCATGGCACGGCATTGGAATTAGCAGGAACGGGACGTGCATTGAGCGATAGTTTATACTACGCAATACAAACCGCTTTAGATATGGTGGCGCATCGGCGAGAATCTATATGAAATATTTTGCTTTTTTAATCATTAGCTTAAGCTTATTACTCAATGCTTGTTCCCAACAAGTTGCATTTGGCGACTGTGATTATAGAGTACGCACAGGGGAATGTTCACGCCACGCATTCTATCCAAAAGCGATTGATATGGTTGCAACCAATTATGCAGCAGCAGACAAGTTGATTGCCAATGCCAAACAAGAAATTACGGATAAACAGCGAATTTTAGTCACAACGGTTGCAGATATAAATAACTTAAACGAGAGTGCGCCATTAGGTCGTCTGATTGGTGAGCAAATAGCCTCACGTATGACTGAGCGCGGTTATCAAGTAGTTGAAGTGCGTTTGCAAGACAGCGTGTCGTTAGTGCCGTATACGGGTGAGTTTATTTTATCGCGTGGGGTTAGAGAATTACGTGAACTGGGTCGAGCACAAACCGTAAGCCGCATTGTCACAGGAACTTATACGGTTGCGGAAGAAACTATTTTTATTACTTTGAAAATTTTAGATTTTTGGGATAGCAAAGCGGTAGCCTCTTATACTTACACTCTGCCAATGACTAAAGATATTGAGCAATTATTAAAGAAAACCAGAGCTTGGTGGTGGTTATAAGGTGTTTTGAATTGTCTAAACTAGAGTGAGTATTATGATTGATCGTAAGTATCGTAAAGTTGTGTTTGCGTTTTTTATGGCGTTACTGATGTCTTGTTTTATGTCATTGGTTATCAGTGTGTTTAATGTTGGTTTGGTGCATGATATTCTCAATATTTGGTTAAAGGCTTGGGCATTTGCTTTTAGTGTGGCTTTTCCCGCAGTGCTAATGGTATCGCCTTTTGTACATAAATTGACCAATTGGGTATTAAAAGAAGAAACCTCAGCACTTTAATTCTGTTGAGCCAATATGGATGATGAGCTAAATAGATAACATAAAGTTTGGGTTATAATAAATTCATTGTTAAACTGGTGATATTCAATATTTTGAGCAATTGAAATGGAACTTTTAGAAAATCCAACCTATTTTTGGGGTTTAATCGGTGTTACGGTTATTGTTTTAGGTTTATGGTTATATCGCCGGGCACACCATAATGCAGCCGATAATGAGCTGTTCAACAATATGGGCGATGCTTATTTTGAATCTGATCCACTATTAGATAATGAACCTCAAGCACGAAATACAGAGCAGGGATTAGAGACTGAAATGAATACATTCGCTCAATCCATGGACTCCAATAGTTCTAATGAATGAGAGCCATCTGAAAATGCACATCATGGATTTGAAACTGAAACGGTTACTGATGGAAAGCCTGAAGCATTTAAAGATAAAATAAAAGAGACTGATAAGC
>JADGDW010000130.1 GCA_016744725.1 Candidatus Albibeggiatoa sp. nov. BB20
CAACATACTTTTCTATCCAAAGATATATTCTTATCTTGACTTATACCTTTTAGTTATATTTATATGCCTATAAATTATTTTTATAAATAGATTTTATTTGCTATCTTATTCGTCACTGAATCAATGATGAATAACAGGAGCAAAATCATGTCATTAGAAAAAGACAAAATCGATCAATTAGCAAAACAATATGACAAAGCTGATCCAACTGAAATTTTAGCGTTAGCCTTAGAAAAATACGACAGCATAGCCATCTCATTTTCAGGCGCAGAAGACGTTGTATTAGTCGACATGGCGGCACGCTTGTTAGGCAAAAAAGTAAAAGTATTTTCATTAGATACAGGACGCTTACATAGCCAAACCTATCGCTTTTTAGATCAAGTGAAACAACGTTATGACATTGAATTTGAGTTGTTATTCCCTGAAGCAAAAGCAGTCGAAACACTAGTTAATGAAAAAGGTTTTTTTAGTTTCCGTATGGATGGGCATAAAGAATGTTGTCAGGCTCGAAAAGTTGCACCTCTACGCCGTAAATTAAATACTTTAGATGCGTGGGTAACAGGTCAGCGCCGTGACCAAAGCCCTGATACTCGTGCGGCTGTTCCCGTGGTTCAAGAAGATTTTGCGTTTTCAACTCCAAGACATTTGTTGGTTAAATTCAATCCGTTGGCTAACTGGAGTTCAGAGCAAGTTTGGAATTACATTCAGGAACACAATGTGCCTTATAACGAATTACATCGCCATGGCTTCATTAGTATTGGCTGTGAACCTTGTACTCGTCCTGTATTACCAAATGAACATGAACGTAATGGTCGTTGGTGGTGGGAAGAAACAGAAGGCAAAGAGTGTGGCTTACACCCCGTAAAGGCGGCTTAGTCACTGATTAAGTTTAGGATTGGCAGTTCTGTATTTTCAAATATTGAGGTTTATCAAACTGAGGACTGCCCATCCTGAATGCTAAAAGATTGGAGAACAAATAATGGACATAGGGTTTATTCTTACTGGATTAGTCGTAGGAGGTTTAGTCGGACTCACAGGCGTGGGTGGTGGTGCAATCATGACCCCGATGTTGATTTTAGGCTTTGGTATCGCGCCGATTGTCGCCGTGGGTACAGATTTATTATACGCAGCTATCAGCAAAAGCAGTGGCGTTATCGTGCATCATCATCATAATCATGTGCAATGGTCGATTGTTAAATTATTTGCTTTGGGCAGTTTACCCGCCGCCGTATTTACCAGCCTTTTCCTCAGCCATATTTCCAGTGAATTTTATGAAGGCATGTTACAAACCTTAATGGGTATTATGTTACTGCTTACCGCTATGACCTTATTTGCGCGTCCTTATTTACAAAATTCGTTACGCCGTTATCGCTTACAAGGCTTAAAACGCGACATTATCACCATTGTATCAGGGGCAACCTTAGGTGTTTTAGTCACCTTAACCTCTGTTGGTGCAGGCGCATTGGGTGTGGCATTGATTAGCTTGTTATATCCACAACTGTCTAGCCGTCGCATGGTCGGGACTGATTTAGCCCACGCTGTACCATTGACCGCCGTCGCTGGCATTGGACATTGGCAATTGCTCGGTAGCGTTGACTGGCATTTACTGGTCGGCTTACTGATTGGAGCGATCCCCGGCATTATGTTAGGCAGCTTGTTAACTGTGCGCATCCCACCTGTATTATTACGCAACATACTTGCAACATTATTACTTTTATTAGGATTACGTTTCGCTTTCTAACTCTATGCGAGGACTGGCAGTCCTGACAAGCCTAACACCAGAAATTATTTCAAATCCCGAGGACTGCCAGTCCTGAATTGAGGAATAAGGAGCTATCATGACTCAAGAACACCAATTAATCCGCGCTGAGGATTTAGATAATTATAATCAGCATGTATACAACTTCCGCAACGGCAATTTAGACGACAAAAAATTCATGGTCGAACGCTTAATGATGGGCGTTTACAGTCAGCGACAAGCTGAAAAATGTATGGTACGGACTAAAATCCCTGGTGGTGTAGTACAACGTCAACAATTATTAGGTTTCGCCGCAGGCTTAGAAAAATTCGCTGACCATGATGTGGTGCATATCAGTACCCGTCAAAATATCCAATTTCATCATGTACCATTGGATAAAACCCCTGATTTGTTAAAATTGCTTGCTGATTATGGGATTGGTTCGCGTGAAGCAGGCGGCAATACGGTGCGGAATATTTGTGCGTGTCCACTTGCAGGTGTATGCCAACATGAACACGTTGATGTGCAACCCTATGTGCAGCATTTAGCTCAGCATTTTTTACATAATCCGTTAACCCATTCATTGCCACGTAAATTTAAAATGGGATTTTCTGGATGTGAGTCCGATTGTGCCGCTGCCAGCAGCCATGATTTAAGCGTCATCGCACGTTATCAAGATGGCAAAGCAGGTTTTAAAATTTTACTCGGTGGTGGATTAGGCGCAAAACCACATCAGCCAATTGTATTAGAAGAATTTCTTAACCCTAATGAATTACTCGCATCAGTACAAGCTGCATTAACAGTACACAATAACAATTCAGATCGAGCGCGTAAAAATCGTTCACGAGTGAAATTCTTAGTTGATCGTTTAGGTGAAGAAGAAGTGGTCAGCCTTTATAAAGTAGAATTTCAACGCACGCGCACCGCATTAACAGGACAAGTGCCAACTGAAATATGGAATGAGAACGCACCTGCAAAATCACAAATAACAGATTGGTTACAAAAGCCACAAGCCCAACGCCAAGACGGTTATGTGACTGTGCCGTTAAATGTGCCGCATGGTGATTTGAATGTTGAGCAATTACGCGGTTTGGCGAAAGTGTTAGAAGATTTTGGCTTGGTTGAATTACGCACCACTGTACAGCAAAATTTATTGATTCCGTATGTAGCACAAAGCCAATGGGTTGATTTATATGAAGCGTTGAAGCCACTGGGCTTGCATATTCCACAAGCAGGACAACGTGTGACCGCTTGCCCCGGTACGGCGACGTGTCAATTAGGTATTACTGCATCAACTCATGTTGCCAAATTATTAAACGGCGGTAGCAAAGATTTACGGGTCCATGTCAATGGTTGTCAAAATAGTTGCGCTCATTCTCAAACAGCGGACATCGGTTTATACGGCAAAGGACGACGTTATCAAAATAAACTCGTACCCAGTTATGTATTTCAATTGGGTGGTACAGCAGATCATTTTGGTTTTGAAGGGCCTAAAATCCCTAGCCGTCGTACACCACAGGCGGTTCAACGAATTCATGATGCTTTTGCAGAACAACAACAAACAGATGAGACGTTTCAACATTGGGCGCAACGTCAAGGGGCTGATTATTTTAAACAATTATTGGCTGGCTTAAGCGAAGTTAAAGCGGAAGAATTAGAGGAATTACGTTTAGATCATGGCGATGATCGCGTGTTCAAAGTCAATCCAATTACTGTGAGTGAATGTGCTGCGGGACAAGCTTCGCCATTAGAACAATTATGGTTACAAGTTGATTATGAAATCACTTTACGTGAAGCTTTCGCTGCTAAACATAAATATGAGGAAGCAGGCGAAAGTATTCAAAATGCCTTGCAAGCGGCGCAACAAGCATTAGCTGAAATTGAACTTGAACTTGCTCCTATAGTTCAAAAACATTTCCACGCATTACAAGCGAGTTTGAATGACTGGGAACAGCAATATGATGAGCTGGCTTATCCGCAAATTCGGGATAGTGTTGATAGTTGGTTGTTATTGGCGAGAGGCGTTTCTATGCAACAGTTGTTTAAACAAGCCGCTTAAATAACTGAACTCTACTTGTTTCAGAAGATAAATAGGGTTTTAACTTTGGTGTTTTTAAATTGAAGGGATGAATTGTCACATATAGCTTGATACAATAAATTTTCACTCGTGACGATGCACCGCGTCGACCACATATTTGACGCAGCGCGTCAGTGGTTCATTCTACGCAGTGCGTAGAACGAGAATTGGAATGTATTGTGTCTTTAAGCTAGTGGGACTTTTAATGAAAAAACAATTATTGTCATTTGTTCTATTTACATTTTGGCTAACAAGCTTAGCTTATGCAGCGGACGAACCTAGTATTTATCGAGTGGGTGCTATTGCGCTTTGGAACACTGAAGTTTATCAAGGTACTGGTAGCGAAGCACGCTTATTGCCAGCTCTTTACTTAAAAAGCAGTCGTTGGGAGTTTAATTTTAAAGAATTGAAATACAGCCTCATCGATACAAAACAGTTCAAATTATCCCCTATTTTATCTTTAGACATGAATGGTTATGACGCAGATGATAGTCCCGTATTGACAGGAATGGAAGACCGTGATTTTTCTGTTGGATTAGGTCTTGCGGCAAAAGTAAAGTTGGGTTTGTTTGATGTGAATGCGTCAATACAACAAGATATTTCTAATAACAGTGATGGTTTATTGGCTGATTTATCGCTGGGGATGACGCGCCCTATCACTCGGCAACTTATCGCAGGTTTTAAAGTCGGTGCGACCTATCAAGACAGTGATTACAGCAATTACTATTACGGTGTGTTACCAAGTGAAGCCAGAGATTCTCGCCCCGCTTATGAATTGGATAATACAATCAATCCTTATGTGCAAGTCAATGCAATTTACCGCTTGAACAAAGTATGGAGTCTCAATAGCGCGATTATTTATACACAATTAGACAGCGAAATTGAAGACAGTCCCATTGTAGGAAATGGCAACGAAATGACAATATTATTAGGCATTACGTATCAGGGCTTTTTTTAAAATAAATTGTGAGCTTATTCAACAATTCAGGATAGTGTAGACAGTGGATTGTTGTTGGCGTGAGGGGTGTCAATGCAGCCGTTGTTTAAACAGGTCGCCTAGTCTTTTTTAAATATTGAGAGTCTCCAGCAATTGTTTTGTGGCTCTCGCAATCATTTTTTCTTTCTAAGGTATCAGAATCAAAATGCTCCTGATTCAAAAACATCCAAATTAAATCGCAGCTTCAAGTAGAATCCAAAGTTACGTCATTAGCTTGGGGTTGAACAATCATAATTTACCTTGCGCATATAGATAACAAAAACATTACCCTTCTCAAAATTTATAAAAATCTTGTTTATCTATAAAATACTCAAAAAGCAAAAGGATAAAACGATGTGTTCAAAATATATTGTAGTACATAGGTCATATATGGAAAAAATAGCATTTATGATGCAAGCATTAGTTCCTATAGGTTTATTAATTAAACATTATCCAAATATTTATATCGTATTATTCTGCATAGTCTTTTTTTCTATTGTTCTCATTACAAGCTTTCTAACATTTACAAAACCATGGCTTCAAATATCTGGAAATACGATAATTCTTTCTCCTGCTTTATTCAGAAGAATGAGCATCATAGATATAAATAAGCTTGAATATGTTCAAACTATTAAACAAAAACAATTAATTGGCGAAACGACTAGGTTTTTGTTTTATATGAAAAATCATGAGATTATTGGTTTTAAGCCAACACAAGAAAAGAAAATAATGAAGGCAATTTTAGATGTCTTAGCTCCATATATGGATAAAACTTCTTAAGTGCGAAGTTACGAACTTTTTTCAAAAATCTCACACTTTTAAATAATCTAATCAGCTTGAACGCTTATCAAACAGCCTTCTTGATTAAATGCTTTGCGATACGCCCAATACAAACTTAACATTGCCCCAATTGAGGTTGCGGCTGAAATCATCAACATAATCACAATTTGATATTTTGCAGCACGAACTGGATCAGCTCCCGCTACCAACTGTCCCGTCATCATTCCTGGAATAAAGACCAAACCCACTGCGCTCATACTATTAATCGTTGGCATTAAGCCAGCGGATAAAGCAGTGCGTAAACTGGGAAAAGCTGCTTCCCAAGGCATTGCACCTAAGGCGACTAATTGTTGAACCTCTTCGCTTCGTTTATGCAAATCATCAAACAGACGTTCTAAAGATAGCGCAATCCCATTCATAGAATTACCCAAAACCATACCACCAATAGTTAAAATATAACGTCCGTCATACCAAGGATCGACTTGAATAACCAATGTGGTGACAGAAAAGGTGACAAAAACCCCTGAAATCACTACGGCTGAAAAAGTTGAAAAGAAAATCTGTGGTGGCTTATGCTTTACTCGTTGTAGCAATACTCTTGCAGTCATCACCAGCATAAAACTGAATAATCCCAAAACCAGCCATGCTTCATTAATTTTAAATACCCAGACTAATACAAAACCCATGGCAATTAATTGCAAATAAGTACGCATTGTGGCAATCAACAAGGTTTTCATCAGACCCAGCGATAAAGCAACCGATAAACCACCCGCAATAAGAATAAATATAGTGGCTAAAAAAAGTTGTACCCAACCAATATCAATTGCATTCATGTTCTATCACCATACGTCCATCACCTTGTAAATAAATCTGTTTATCACTTATCAAATCACCATGACGAGTAATCAAAACCGTTCCACCTTGCGCACAGAAGTGTTGTAAACGTTTATAAATAAAATCAGCGGTATTGGCATCTACATTTGCCATTGGTTCATCGGCTAAAATAATTTTGGGTTGGGTGATTAATAAGCGTGCTAAGGCTAAACGGGCTTGTTGACCACCTGATAAGGTATTTGCTTGTTGCTGTAAACTGATGGTTAAACCTAAGGTATTTAGTTCTTCAGCCAATTGCTCAGGTGTTGGGGGTAGCTTCTGTTGTACTTGAATCTGTTGCAATGGATACAGTAAATTGTCTTCCACCGACCCTACAAACATGATGGGCTTTTGCGGTAGGAATGCCACGGATTGCCGCCATTGACTTGGTTCTATCGTTTGATAAGGTTGATTGTATAATTGCAGTTCACCAGATTCGATCGGAATTAAGCGTGCTAATGCGGCGAGTAAACTACTTTTTCCTACACCAGAATCTCCTGTTAAATGGATGAATTCACCTTGCTGTAATTCAAAATCACATTGCTCCCCTGATAGGATAGGCTTGATATTTTGCCCTTGCCCACGTTGCAAAATGAGGTTTTTGGCTTTAAGTGCGGTCATTGATATATTTTTTGACTTATGTGAATTGTTTGAATTATACCGTATTGAAATGACAGCAGTATTGATACCTAGGCCTTATTTAATTTGTTATCAAGCTATTGATGTGGTTTTAGTTCTTGTAGAATAGACTGATACTAAAACAATAAAGGTGATGAGATGGAGGAAATTATTGAAAGGGCGGCCGCGATTCAGCTGGTGATTTTTGATGTGGATGGTGTGTTAACGGATGGTAGTATTTTCATCGGTGATGCGGGAGAAGAGTACAAGTCTTTTTTTTCTCGTGACGGTTTAGGCATGGTGATGTTGCAAAAGACAGGGGTGAAAATCGGTATTATTACAGGCCGAACCTCACAAGTAGTATTACATCGGATGCAATCACTTGGAATTGAACATGTTTTTCAAGGTCAGACGGATAAAATTCCCGCATTTCAACAACTTTGCATAGAGTTGGATATACAGCCAGAACAAATCGCCTATGTCGGTGATGATATTGTGGATTTACCTGTAATGAGTAAAGTGGGTTTAGCAATTTCGGTTGGTGATGCGCATCCATTAGTGGTTAAACACAGTCATTGGCAAACTCATTCAGGTGGTGGTCGTGGTGCTGCGCGTGAAGTTTGTGAGTTAATTATGAAGGCACAATGCAATTTGAGTGAACAATTAAGCCATTATGGTTTGTAAATGAATGATACGTGCTCATTCTTAAAGTCGATTTGAGAGTGGGCATAATCAACTTATTGCTATTTATAGGGAAAATAAAGATGGCTTTGAGCAAAAAATTAGAGCCTCATGAAATAGAAATGCAATTTCTTAAAACATTTATTCTCCCAAAGTATTACAACAGAGCTTATTATGAACTTTGTCCGAAAAATATTAAAAAGAGAGGTGATTGTGGTCTTAACATTGACCGTGATTTCAATGCAGCTTTGAACTTAAACGCTTACGGTGCGGACACGTTACAGCCCACCTAAACGCGCAGAAGAGACTTGTCAGACAATGTTTATCATTGCTTAGTTGATGACCATGTGAATAAATTAATGCTGACAGATTAGTGTCGATTTTTAGTAACGGTAAAAATATACTACGGGATTTATTTCAAAAGAGGTTATAACTATATGGTACGCCTTCTCATATTGAGTTTATTATGTGGCTGCTTGATCGCGTGTACTTACAATGTACAAACCACATCAGGCCAAGAATATTTGTCTAAATACCCTTCCCAAGCTGAATATCAGCAAAAATCTCAAAACCAATTTCAAGATATTGATGCTAAAGTACTTGAGGTAGCTGCTGTTGAGCCTCAATTACATTTTCCTGCTCGGATTGGTATTGCCAAAATTATCAATGGAAAATTGGCTTCTATGTCACATGGTGAAGCCAATTTATGGTTTCAAGCCCATGATAAATTAGGCCATCAATTTGGCGAGTTTGTGCCTGTAAGTCCCCTCATTGCCGAAATGGTTGCAGGCCAAAATCCAACGCCATATCGCCAATCATTACATGATGTGATTCGTAAAATTCGCTTAGGGGCAGCACGTCAGCATTTGGATGTTGTTTTATTATATGAAGTATATGGTAAGTCGCAACATAGCTCTAACTTACTATCATTGATGGATTTAACTATCGTTGGTGCATATATTTCCCCAGGGCAATCACTGCAGGCAAATGGTTATGCTAAAGCCCTGTTATTAGATGTTCGTAATGGCTATCCTTATGGCACTGCGGAAGGGATTGCAACTGAAGAAGGCTTATCGACACGAGTAGGCCGCTCAGCACGCGAGCAAGCTTTGTATCAAAAAACCGTATTAGCTGCTACAGATAAATTAATTGACTCAGTACAGAAGATGTTTTTGGAGCTACAACAGAAGTTATAGCAAGCTTTATTTAACCCATATTACGCAAAAAATGCTCATTTTAACTGAAGTTCAACGCTTTGCTAAAACAATAATATTTTCACTATCAAAATTGGCGACGCTATTTATTTTATAAAAAAATACTGTATTTGAGCTAGAAGCTAAGATTGACATTAAAACTGAAGATGAAACTAATAAAGGAATACTCAGAATAAATATCTCTAAGTTTTGCAATGGATTACTTTAGCTTATCTCACGCTATTCAGCTTAAAAAGGGCTTTCATCCATAGATTAAACTGATATAGTGAGCATTTTATATTACAATTCTTGTTAAGTTTGACCAGAAACACAAGGAACTTTGGTAATGTTATTACGTAACACACTTTGTACACTCCTTTTAGGGAGTTTTTCTTTTTCTGCGATGGCCGCAGACCCTAAAGCTTGTTCAAATTACAATAGCTTTTACTTTGGAAATCCATCAGCTGAAGAACAAATGCACTTGGAGTTAATCAACCGAGCACGTGCTAATCCTAAAGCTGAGGCTAAAATATATGGTCTAAGTAGTGTCACAGAGGGGATTGACTCAGATGATTTATCTAAAATCTCTACCAGTGCCATGCAACCATTGACGTTCAACGTCAAATTATACAAAGCGGCTATAGCTCATTCCAAAGACATGGCAGATAACGAATATTTTGCTCATAACTCTCAAGGTACGAATAAAACACCATTTGTCCGTATTGAAGAAGACCAAGGTTATAACTATCTCCGTGCAGGCGAAAATTTAGCCTATACCGCAACAACCGCTTCAATTGATAAAGGTGAAAGCAGCATCAAATTACATGGTGATTTATTTATTGATGATGGTTATCCAGGTCGTGGACACCGTGTTAATATTTTGAGTCCTAAATTTAAAGAAATTGGTGTTGGTTTAGCATTTGGTATCCGTAAAAGCCGTTTTAATACATATTATGTTACTGATGATTATGCTGCTCATTTTGATAGCCGCTGTCATTTTATTACAGGTGCGGTATATGACGATAACGATAACGATAACTTTTACACGATTGGTGAAGGGGTTAAAGGAGTTGAAATCGCACTTGAAAATACCAGCTCAACTGGCAAAACAGCAAATGCTGGGGGTTATGGCATTCCTGCAGAAGATGGCATATATAAAGTCACGTTTACCCATAGTACTTTGGGTAGCTACTCTGAAACCATCACAGTTAGTGGCCAGAATATAAAATTGGATGTATTGGCCTCTAAATTTGCAAGTGGTAATGCAGACACGAATACAGATACAGATACGACGACACAATATGCAGTTTCTACCTATGATATTAATACAACTGATTTATTCATCCAAGCAATGGCGGCTGATGGGTTTTCTGACATGTATGATGTCGGCAGTGTTTATGCTCCAATTAGCAGCTTGAATGCCAATGATGTGAATACTATAAAAGCTAAAGTTGAATTGATTACACAAATTACAGGTAGTGCAGACAACATGACTGTATTTAAATTAACCAGTTTTGCCCCAACTCAATCTGACATTCGCGGTGCAACTTATACTGTACCAAGTTTTGTTGAAGTCAATGAATTGCATTTAACTCAAAATGATACGGTTGTAAATAAATTAGAAGTGCTATTTATTTATGTTGAAGCAGATGGACAAGGCTATCTTGTCATTTATGGTACAAAAGAAAAATCCTAAGCTTTGAATTTTAAAAGGATAAGCTCAATTGCTGGGCTTATCTATTTCACTGCAACCCATCTCTGAACCCGACAAAAGTTAAGGGACATGGAGGAATAATTGTAAGTTATTGAGTTCGGAAAGATTAAGCAATAATTACTGCAAATAATCTAAGCCAAGGCGAAAAATAAATTTGACAGAGTAATTTATGAATGTTTTGGGGTTTAGAGATACGAGTTGCTTCTAAGTTAAACCCACGAGACTTAAGTTTCAATATTCCAGCGCAGCTTGTAGGCTTTAATGATGTCATTTTTCTTTGCGGCTAAAACAATGATAAAGCCTTCCTCTGCAAGCTTTTTGGCTTCAACACAAACGGTTTGCCCCCCATACAGTCATCTGCTCTAAATAAAGCACCATACCAACTACAGGGATCATTTTCTAATCTATGTTTAATCGACTTTATTTCCGTCGCCGTTTCAATAATTGCGTCTTTCTTGATTCTCAATATGGCTTTTATATTATGTTCTATCAGCCAACTTAACCCTTCTTCACCGATAAATTCGCGGTTGCCTGTCACATAATCAATACGCTCATTTCCAAACATTTCCAAATAGTGCTATAAATTGTTCCATTAAGGGTATTCGTTCTGCTGTATTGGAGTTGCCTTTTTTCTCCATCACTTTCCAATTGATTCTATCTATTGCTAGTATCCATTTACCTATTGGTAACCTGAGCCTAGGGCGACTGTCTCCATTGCTATATCATAGTCACTGTGAAATCTTTCTCTTTCAGTTTTCCTACCACCTGTTCGCTCATTTTTCTCGCACCACTCTTTTCTGTTCTTTTCAGGTTTATCCTATTTTACTGCTTTTCAATTCTTTATTAAATTTTGTTGGGTTCAGAGGGAAATTGATTAAATCCTATTCAGCTAAAAAGCTCAGTTTGGTTCAATCTAATAAAGTTAAGCAATTGAAAATAAAGCTTAATATAGCTCAAAAACTGCCCGAAGTATTGATTACCACCAAACCATAACATGATTTCGTCCAGCTTGTTTGGCCGCACTGAGCATAATATCGGCGCGATTCAATAATTCCTCTTTTGCTAATAAACTCTCTTTGCCTAAATTAACGGGTTCAGCATCCATATCTACATCCCGAATGACATCAATATTATTTGCAATACCGATACTTACTGTAATATGAACATGCTCTTTCTTGGTGGTAAGAAAAATATTTTGTTCACAGCGTTTACGAAAACGTTCCCCCAAAATGTATGCTCCATCAACATCCGTATGTGGCAATAACAAGGTGAATTGTTCACCTGCATAGCGACAAGGAATATCAATTTCCTTTCGAATCGAAGCAACTAAAATTTTTGATACTTCTTGTAATACCCTATCGCCTTCTTGATAGCCATATTGAGCATTAATTTTTTTAAAGCCATCAATATCAATTAACATAGTGGAAAATATGCCGCCATGTCGCCTGACCCTTGTCATCTCCTCTTGTAAGCGAATTTCAAAATAATGCCGAGTATACAACTCTGTCAATTTATCTACAGTTGCTTGTTTATATAAAACACGATTCTCATAAATAGTAATCAGCGCGCCTGCAATCAATGGAATCATAAAGCTTAATACTTTTAAAGTATTGGCACTGAGAGGTTGTTTTTTATCTTGAGCAATCACTGCAATTGCAACAACGGGCTGTCGCTTATCTTGCATAATTGGAAAGCACAAGCAATTAAAATCATTGTAGTTTTCTTTATGAATTGGGAAAGGAATATTTTCTATCAAAATACAAGGATAAACTTGTTGTTTTCTGATTAATAATACTTCTTCTAGTGGGACACCTTTAAAAGCAATGGGCTGGCTAGGGAATACAAAATCATTTTTATTTAAACCACCTAATATTTCATTGACTGCTCCATTATCAATGCTATAAAGCGCGACTTTATCGCTTTGGCATAGCTCTGATAGAGTGGTCAATATTCGTTTAATTAGATGATGTTCCATAGCATTCTCCCCATGCTTTTTTATTTGTGAAACCCAAGCAAATATAAAGCCGACTATTCGGAATATATTATTTTTAATAACAATGAATTACCATTTTAAGCTGTTAAAAATAATCCAAACCTTATATTTAAGATAATTTGGGAAAATCTAAAAATATCACTTTTTACCTCAGAATGCTTCTTAGCTTACCCTGCTACATTCTGCTAAAGTAAATACTGATTTTATATTTTTATCTGCAATTTTTAACTGTTACAATGACAGCACTATTTATTTGCTCATAATAAGAATTGATGTGATGACCACTTATATTCAAGACCACAACTTTGGTATTAGTACAATTGATGCTGGCTTTTTACGCGCTGGTTTGGCTTCTAGCCATTTGATAGTTCAGAACCAACATGCTGCATTGATTGATGTGGCAACCAGCCTGTGTGTTCCACGTTTACAAGAGGCATTACAGGCCAAGAAAATTGCCCCAGAGAATGTGGACTATATTATTGTTACTCATGTGCATTTAGATCATGCAGGTGGTGCAGGACAATTAATGCAGTTGTATCCGAATGCTAAATTGGTTGTGCATCCACGCGGTGGCCGACATTTGGTTGATCCAAGCCGTTTGGTTGCTGGAGCAAAAGCCGTCTATGGTGAGGAAGCTTTTGCACGAGATTATGGCGAAATTATCCCTATTGCTCAAGAACGTGTAATCGAAGCTGATAATGGTTTTAAACTGGATTTTCAAGGACGTGAATTAACATTTATTGACACCCCTGGTCATGCAAAACACCATTTCTGTGTATATGATGCAATGTCAGAGAGCTTTTTTACAGGTGACACATTCGGGATTGGTTATCAGGATTTTATTACTGAAAAAGGTCGTTTACTATTTGCATCAACGACTCCTGTCCAGTTTGACCCACAGGCTATGCGGAATTCTATTCAACGCATGTTAGATCATCAACCACAACAAATGTTTTTAACTCATTTTGGTAAAGTAGACAATGTAGCTAAAATGGCTGATTATTTACTACAAACGCTAGATAAACAAGTCGAATTAATCAAGCAATATGCTGATGCAGGTATAGAACGCCATAGTTTATTGAAAGAAGCATTAACCCAATATTTCTTATCTGAATTGAAAATCTTGGGCTGTACAATTCCAGAAGCGCAATGCCGCAAATTACTTGAAGTAGATGTGGAGCTGAATGCGCAAGGTTTAGCTGTATGGAATGATCAGCAGTAGAGCTTTTTAGTATTTAAATAATTTCAAATAGGCTTGTTTCAAGCAATAAAATCAGTAAGTTACAAAAATACTTTAGACCAAAAATCAATGATTTAGCTTGTATTTAAATAATATACAATTGTAAG
>JADGDW010000269.1 GCA_016744725.1 Candidatus Albibeggiatoa sp. nov. BB20
GCCCATAGTCGCACAACCGAATACCGCACAATCCATCCCAGTAATAGAGCCGCGTCAAGTGTTGCAGCAAGGTCTACAAAACCTACTAACCCTACATCAGCAAGTCACACCCAACACAGATAAAGCCTTATTATTACAACGATTGGAGCAAGAAATTTTACCTTATTTTGATTTCAATCACATGGCCAATTGGGCTATTGGGCGTTATCGCCAGCAAGCGACTCCAAGTCAGATGATGCGTTTGAGTCGTTATTTGCAAGCATTGTTTTTAACCGCATTGGTGAAAAATTTAGGCAGTGGCAGCGAACAATATCATTTTGTGCTTAACGAACCTTTAGTCAACCCAAAAAATAGTGAAGTGATGATCAAAGTGCAGGTATATAAAGAAAAAGATAAGTTAATTTTAATTTCATTTCGGCTTTATAACAATGGACAAGCTTGGAAAATCTTTGACGTATCTGCAAATGGGATGAGTGCAATGCTATATTACAGACAATTTTTATATCAGCAAATTCAACAACACACTTTAGAAGGTTTTTTAGGACAATAATTTAGCTTTAAAACTAAGATTTACCTGATTACTCATAATGATCAGCCAATATGAGAAATGGTATTAACTCATGTAAATTGCTCAAGCGTCACGTTTGAGCTCTTCCTTCAGTTATAATACGAGTGTGCTTGCAGCCGTGTTTTGGAACCGCTTTAAACCAAACCATCAGAGACAAATTCACACTCTGTACTGAAATGGTGTTCAGCCCAAGCCGCAATCCCTTTAGTTTTGAACCCTTCAACAATATTCATTGAGATAGGATGAGCATCTTTGTTTAAGGATATCGCTGCAACAAATGGCATTTTATTTGGTGCCCCCCTTTTACCCCCATGCTTAGCACTTCCACAATACACATTATCTAATCGTCGTTTGTAGAAAATACAAAAAACCACAATCAAAACCCAAGTCTATTACTTGTTTTGTATCCTATTGAAATAAGCTAATGTTTGTTCAGCTTCTTGCTGTATAGAATACTGCTTTACAGTTTCCAATCCATTCAAACTCAAATGTTGGCGTAATGCGTTGTCTTTCAATAAACGCAAAATGGCTTGGGCAAAAATGTGTGGCTTACGTGGAGGTACAGTCAGACAATTTTCGTCAGGCCGAGCATATTCTGTTACCCCACCTTCATTAGTTAATATACAAGCAGTCCCACAGCTCATCGCCTCCAGTGCTAAACGCCCAAATCCTTGATAATCAGACGCATCTAAAAACATGTCCGCTTCAGAGTACAGTGCTGCTAAATGGTTTTGGTTTGATACTACGCCCTCGTCGCGATATTCAAATCCAATGTCTTGTCGAAAAAGGTGATTATCTCCAAAAAACACAATCTCTAATTCAGGATACTGCTGTTTAACCACGGCCAAAGCTTGTACAGCTGATTTAAAACCACGCCAAGGTGTACCAGGACGCGCCATTGTGACCAATATAGGATGTGATTTAGGTTCTATATCACGCGGATAAAACACATCTAAATCGGTTCCAATACAAATTTTCTCACTGGCATAACCATCATTTTCTAATAACTGTTGTAGCCAATCTGAAGTCACAATTTTATTGTCAATCAAAGCATAAGTATCTAATACCGTTTTTTTGCTCTGGTGTTCGGTTGAAAACCACGCTTCATAATCCTGTAAATAATAGGCAGTGTGCTGAGCTAAATCAGCTTGCTGAATTTCTGCTGCCCACGGTGCGGTTGTCCAATGAGTTGCCACCACAATATCGGTTTCAGGCAAATGGATCGTTAAATCTTGTGCATTTTTAAATAACATGGGCTCAGTTAACAATCGCCAGTTACGAATTTCTGGGTCAACAAATAAAGTTGCAATCCGTGCTTCAATACCCAATAAAATCAACTCATTGACTAATTGCACAACAGATAAAATCCCGCCAGAAATCACCAGTTTATTAACCAAGTAAGTCACGCGCAAGCATTTGGGTCGGGTATTTTGAGCAACCAATGCCGCGTTTGGAATTGGAGCAATGGCATGAGTCATTTGTTTTAAACCACGTAAACCATCAAGGATGAATTTAGCAAACTGTTTTTGCTGCCAGTGTTTTAATAGCTTACGATAACTTGTCCAGATGACAGGAGTAGGATGCCAGCGTTGTTGGGTATGAAATAATTCTTGAACCATTTTAAGCGGATTGGTCTTTTTATAAGCATGGAATTGGCGCAAATATTCGCTTTTCCAGCGTTGGTCAAAAATTTGCCTATTGGCTATATAGCGTTCATGGCTGTGGGCAAAGCTGGCTTGACCTTGATGATACACATAGACATCTGGTGTCAGCACAGTGCGATAACCTTGTGTTGTTAGACGCATACACAAGTCAGATTCCTCACAATAACCTTTGCCATAAACTTCATCAAACAGCCCTACTTTTTGTAAAATAGACTGTCGTAATAACAAACAAAATCCGACACCTGTTACCACATCTAAAGCAATTGTTTTCCCATCAAATTTTTCCTGCAACTGCCAATTCATGTCATAAAAATTACTCCCCTGCGTCATTGCTAAGTCAATTTGATCTGCATTATTTGTAATAGGGTTTACGCTTGCAATATTTTGGTCAGACTCTGCACATTTCATTAAATTAAATAACCAATTAGGCGAGACAATGACATCTGAATTTAATAGTAAAACATAAGGAGATTGTGCTATTGACATACCAAGATTGCAGGACTTTACAAAGCCTAAATTTGTAGAATTAACGATTAAATGAATATTTTCGGATTTTTGGGCTATTTGTTCTAAATAGTTGGAAGTGGTTTTATCGCTGGCATCGTTGATGAGATAAAGCTGATATTGATTTGAGTCGGTATGCGCTAAAACGGAATCAATGCACGTTTTGACATAAGAAAGACTATTAAAAATAGGAACTATAATATCACAAGTAGGTAAATTCTGATTTTTCACTATAATTTGCCTGAAAGACGTATTTTTTATATTTATTTGAGTTTAATCTATATGATTAATGTACTATTTTCAACCTGCTAATAAA
>JADGDW010000270.1 GCA_016744725.1 Candidatus Albibeggiatoa sp. nov. BB20
GTTAAAATAAAGCTCATATAGATATGTGGTATCTTAAAAATAGATTTAGATATGATTAAAGTTGTGTGTTTTGCTGTATAAATCATTGGCAATAAGCTTATGACTCCTAAATGGATATTGGCATTGGAGATAGAACAAATTGGAAAAGAAGAAGACTGGAGATAAACATCTTGATGTTGAGCGTGGTTTATAATGGAACAGCAGTTCCGTTACGGGGTAGTAAGAAAGGAGGTTCAGAAGAACGTATAGCCTTAATAGAACAATATATCGATTGATCGATATATTTGGAGCAGAGCAGACTGATTACTTGACGGCTAACCAAGAATTTATTGGTGAACCATGATTGTGGTGGTTAATGGAACACAAATATAACTCCTGTCTTAATAATTAAGAAAGACACCCTGATTGAACAGGATAGTAAATCCAAATCGATTGGAAAAATATTGCAAGATTATATCTAGTGCCAATCATACCCAGTTATCTTTATTTTCCACATAAGACCATAACTCATCCGTCTGTATCATGATCTTTCCCTATTAAACCTTTCTTAATTCTATCCCTCTGATTTTACTATCTAGTAAATTAATTCAAATCACCTGTATAATCCATCTTTCAAAATCAAAACAATTATTTAATATAAGAAAGGTATCATCCATGCACAGATGGATAATCACGCATCAAGATAGAGTAAACTTAGATGAAATAGACAATTCAGAGGAAAAAATATTATTTAATCAATTTCAGGCAGAAATAGAGGCTGAAAAACATTCTTGGAATCACACCCATAGCTCACTGGGTTATGGCGGTACAGTGATTAGTGTCACAGACGATATCCAAGTTTGTGAAGACCTTTGTTGTGAAATTAGTGAACAGATTGAAACAATATTAATTCCCGGTTGTGGTTCTAAAACGCATTTACAACAATATATTGTCTCTAACTACCCTCACATCAAATCGATTTATTGCACAGACTGGTCTCAAGATGCCATACAAATCGCCGAACGCGAGTTCTCTCATAATAAAATTACCTATATCGTTGAAGATTCTACGCAGCTTTCATTTGAGTCAAGTCAGTTTGATTATGTGATTACATCAAATTCCGTGTTGTCTTCCAATGATTTAGCTAATAGAAGAATGATTCAAGAATTTTATCGGGTTTTGAAACCGGCAGGTAAATTAAAAGGTCTATTTCCTTCTGTCTACTTCGCGGTAGAGATAGCTTATCTGGATCAACGATTTAGTAATCTGATTACAGATGGTTCGATCAATATTGCAAAAAGCACACTTTACGAACCCAAAAATGATCAAGTACAAATATTGTATACCCCATTGAGATTAAAACAAATATTTGAAATAGCAGGCTTCAAGAGAAAAATGTTTGAAGTTTATTTTTTAGATAACCCACATTTTTTAGCTGAAAATGAGCGGATTTATCATATTTCACCTGATTCTGGCTTGTGTGTGTGGGAGTTTATGGTGACTTTTATCAAAGAATGACTTATCGCAGTATCTGTAAAGCGAGCAAGGGTATGCCTTGTGTTTACAGATATAAAATGAGACCTAAAAAATAGCTAGACCAATTCAAAATATCTTTTTAATTCCCAGTTTGGTTCTTCCTCATTATATTGCTCACATTCCCATTCACGGGTTTTGACAAAATGCTCAACAAACACATCACCAAATAATTCTCGTGAAATATCAGAATGTTTCATTCGCTCGGTCGCTTCTTGTAAACTGGTTGGTAATGGATGGCTTTGTGTATCTTCATAGGCATTACCCATTATTGGTGCAGTATTCAATGTCAAATTATTCAAAATACCGTATAAGCCTGAAGCCAAACAAGCACTCATTGCAAGATAAGGGTTCATATCTGCACCTGCGACACGATGTTCTATTCTGGTTGATTCAGGCGATTCTGATAACACCCGCAACGCACAAGTCCGATTATCAACACCCCAAGTAGCATTTATTGGCGCGACTGAATAAGGATGCAATCTTTTATAACTATTTACCACAGGTGCAAACATGGGCAATATTTCAGGCAAACAGGTGACTTGTCCTGCAATATAACTTTGCATTAAGCCACTCATATTATGTGGATTACGACTGTCAAAGAATACATTATGCTCAAGCTTATCATCATAAATACTTTGGTGCAGATGCCCGCCACAACCAATCAACATGTCACTGACTTTTGCCATAAAAGACGCAGTTAAACCATGTTGATAAGCAATTTGTTTTACACCTGTTTTAAATAAAGTGGCTCTGTCAGCAGCGGTTAAAGCATCAGTATGTTGAATCGCAGCCTCATAAAGACCGGGGCCATACTCAGTATGTAAGCATTCAAGTGGAATTCCAAATTTATCAAGATAATCAAATAAATCATTGAAATAATTCTGATGCATTGCAGGTCTAAGCATTGAATATACATCACTGCCTTGAGTCAACGGGACTAAATTTTGGAATTGTTGTGCTTGTAGTTCTTGTGGATTTCCAATGAAGTTAAACCATTCATATTCCTGTGAAAAGACAGGGGTATAGTGATTATCGGTATATTTTTGGATAATACGTTTTAATAAGCTTCTGGGACAAACTTGTGATAAATCATTGGTTTGTTGACTGAGGTCTGCGAGGAAAAACGGTATGTCATCATTCCAAGGAATTTGCCTAAAGGTATCAAGATCAATCTGGGCATAAGTATTGGGGAAACCCTTGTGCCAGCCACAAATTTGCGTGTTAGTGTACATGCTACCTGCAATATCAATCGCAAAAATACCAGAAGAATAACTGATTCCATCGCTTTCTAGCGCAGATAAAAATTTATCACGATGTATCAATTTGCTCAACGCACGACCATCAATATCCGTAACGACAAGCCATACTTTATTATGTTTGCTCTGTATAATTTTTTCAATGATTTGCTTTTTATTCATGGCTTTATCTTTATAAATTTCATGGCTGATTTTAAATTATTCATGTAGGGTGGAATAGGTA
Organism: Candidatus Albibeggiatoa sp. nov. BB20; assembly: GCA_016744725.1. Taxonomy (GTDB): domain Bacteria; phylum Pseudomonadota; class Gammaproteobacteria; order Beggiatoales; family Beggiatoaceae; genus Albibeggiatoa. The sequence goes on from JADGDW010000270.1 coordinate 2,995, forward strand.
TAGTCAATTCTATCTTGAATGTGAGGACTGGCAGTCCTGAAATACTTTAAATA
>JADGDW010000271.1 GCA_016744725.1 Candidatus Albibeggiatoa sp. nov. BB20
GACCACTGTTAATCACTTCACCACCTAATGTGCCATTTGAAACACTACTTCCCAGTTGAATCTTAATATTGCTCACGGTTTGTCCTGCTATATTGGCACTTTGATCCAGCATCGAATTACTTTCAACGTTAACAACAGGTGGTGGTGGCAATAGTGCTGCGGGAGTCTCGGTTATAGGTAGTTGCTCAGTGATTGAAGGTTGCCCAATCACTTCTTCAAGAAGTTCTATAATTTCTTCTGGCTTAACAATAGCAATTTGTTCAACAAAATAAGCCGTACAGGTTTTATCAGTATCTAATATAATTTGGCCACCAGAACAATCTCCACTCCAATGACTCAATGCCCAATTAGCAGCAGGCGTAATATTTAATAAAACTGTTTGATTTTGCGGATAACTTTGCTTGCAACTGTTGGTGCAGCCATTGACAATGCCTTGTCCTTGAATATGTAAACTTAAACTAAATTCGCCAATACAGTTTGGTGTCGATGCGAAAATTTCTGCTGCGGGAGATACCGTTAAATCAACCGCAATCGCACTGATGAGATAATGATGTTGAGTTCCACAGTGTAAATTAGCATCGGTAAAGCCAGTTGCATTTTGAGGCGTATTAATCAGAATGTGCCCATCACGAATGATTTGATAACCAATTTCAGATGTGTTGGTATCAAGCCAAGTTAAATCAATCTGGGTGTCTAATATTATTGTTGCTGTGAAATTATCAGGTGCTTGTAGAGTTAAACAAGGCAATTCAACACTTACCCTATTTGATGGCAATGAGTCTCCAGCCTCATTTTTAGCATAAATTTGATATTGGTAAACAATGCCACATTGCAGACTATTATCTGCATAACTTATTATATCTGCTGCCAATTCAGTTAAAGTCTGTTCATCTCGTAATACTACAAACCCTATCTCATCAAGACTGTTATCTTGCCAATTTAAAATCACTTGATTTATTTCATTTAAAATTGCTGTGAGCTGATTAGGTGCTAATGGTGGTTGGGCTATATCATTATCAATAATATTAACATTCAATCCATCACCTGTTTGTTCATCAATCGTGAAAGTAATATTTTCAGCACTGTAAAGTGTATCTTCAGTGACAAGCTCATGCGTGACTATTAAACTATGTTCGCCTTCAATTTCTTGGTCATCTACAGCAGATAAGCGTATATTTTGAGGCTCATTCCAATTTGAACGACTAAAAGTGAGCGAACTAGGATAAGCTGAAACCTGTGTGCTGTCTGTGATGATATTGATTTTAACTTGTTCTATTGGTTCGGTACTTAATCTAATACTGTAGCTATCTGTTTGTTCTCCTTCTAATAATTGTGTAAGTCCATCGGTTTTATTAATCACAATACCGGCTTCGTTATCAATGATTGGGAATCCTATTTCTGTGGTTTTAGCATCATAGTTTACATCAGCACTAGCACTGACATGCGTGACTAAGCCATCATGTATGCCCTCTAGTACATCATCATCAACAGGTAATATGGCAATTTCAACTTTTTCAGTATCAGTTAATGTGATTGTTACCGTTTGGCCTGCACTTGCCTCATTGATAGAAAGCTGTTGATCTGGGGTAATATGTAATTCAACTGGATAAACGGGATAAGTTGAAAGTTCAACATAGTAAATATCCCCTACACCATTTTCTGAGATTTCATATTCGTCGCGTGGACGGGTTGTATAAATAATTAAGGCATTGTCAGTTTTGTGTGAAGTGATTTCTTTGGTTGAACTTGGATTATAGTTATCATCACCTGCATAATTGGCACTAAAGCTATAGTCTCCCTGTTCTGTAAATATAATACGGCAGATACTTTCTCCACTATGGTTAGTTTGCAGCGTTTTGACACAGGTATTTGTGCCATCAGAAATCGTCACATCACCTGTAATACCAGAACCCGAGACAGCTGTCACAGTAAATGAAAAAGTTACTTCTTGATCAATTGCGGATGGAGTTGGAAATACTTTAATGGTTTCAATACTAGTGCTGGCTTTACCAATGGAAACATTAAAGCTGGTTTGAACTTCTAGACCATCTGGATCAGCACCTTTAATTGTAATATTGCTATTTCCTGCATTTTTGAGTAGCACGTTTAAGGTATTGCTTGTAATACTAGGCTCAACGATAGCATCATCCGTGTTATTGACCAGAGTATAAGTTAATTCAGTATTTAAATTATCTACGTCAGCAAAGTAATCATCTAAATTAATATTCTGTGTTGCTGCACCGTAAGTGACATCTATATCATTTATTGTAGTGACTGTCGGCGTATCATTTATAGGATTGATTGTGGCATTGACTGTAATGAGGTTTGTACCACCATTGCCATCATCAATTTGCACAATAAAACTATCAGTTCCGTAATAATCTAAATTCGGCGTGTAACTTATGCTGTTATTTGTACTCGTACCAGAAACACTTGCTGTACCTTGCGTTGCAGGAGTTTGAATTGACCACGTAATGGTATCGACATCAATGTCTGTGGCATTTAAATCAAAACTGTAAGCACTTGTACTAATTGCGGCGGTTGCAGAGTTATCTTCATTCAATGTAATGGCGTGCGGTGCTGATTCTGTGAATGTGGGCGCATCATTGATTGAATTGATGGTGACTGAAATAGCTGAAGCATTAGAATCTACCAGTCCATCATTGACTTTGAAGGTAAAGCTATCTGCACCGTTAGCATTGACGGTGGGGGTATAGGTAAATGCACTTGTATTGGTAATTGTTGCTGTGCCTTTTGCACCATTGGTAATGATGCTATAAGTCAATGGATTAGCATCAATATCTGCCGCTATCAGAGTATCTGAAATAGCAGCATCTTCATCAGTGGTTATGCTGTTGCCTGTAGTTGTAGGAATGTCGTTAATCGAATTGATTGTGGCATTGACTGTAATAAGGTTTGTACCACCATTACCATCATCAATTTGCACAATAAAACTATCAGTTCCGTAATAATCTAAATTCGGCGTGTAACTTATGCTGTTATTTGTACTCGTACCAGAAACACTTGCT
>JADGDW010000131.1 GCA_016744725.1 Candidatus Albibeggiatoa sp. nov. BB20
AGGATATATACTGCTATTAATGAACTAAAGAAATAAGTACACTTGATAAAATAGTAGAACATATTTCATACAACTGATGTGAAGTCGGCTAACTCATTATTAAATAAAGAGATAATTCTTTATAAAAGCTTGAAAATGAATTACAAAAAAACAACATAAACCATAACCACTGGAAATAGCTGTGTTTTATAAAAAATATCCACCAGGTTATTTCAAATAAATTATAGTTTAATTCTACATCAGCCAGATGCAACAACTATTTTATTTCAAAGAATTTAGATTTTTTTCTTAGGTAAGGTAAAATAAAAAGTTGAACCTTGTCCTAATTCCGTTTCTACTCCCACTTCACCACCTAATTTTTCAACTATTTGCTGTACAATTGATAAGCCTAAACCATGTCCTTCTGCTCGGTTTTCATGCAAACGTGTGAAAGGAGTAAATAATTTTTCTTTGGCTTGGGGCGATAATCCTTCTCCATTATCCTTCACCCAAAACCGAACATGGCCTTCAATTTCAGTCGCCCCTAGTTCTAGTTCTGGTGGTCGGCCACCATATTTTAGGCCATTACTCAAATAGTTTGCCCACACTTCTTCTACCCAAGGCGCATAAGTTTGCACCGTAGGCCAATTATCAGGCTTATGAACAATACCGTTATAATCTTTTAATAAATCAAGCAAACGATGTTGTACAACTTGCTCGACAACCTCACCCATTTCAACAGGATGAAAATCAACATTATCTTTAGAAGCTCGTGCTAATAACAATAAGGCATCAATAATACTAACCATCTTTTCCCCAGACAGCATAATCGTTTTTAATTGATTGATCATGTTTTGATTATCTGGATACTGCTCCTCACAATCAAAGGTTAATAAGTCTGCATAGCCAATCACAATATTTAGGGGACTTTTTAAATCATGGGCAGCCGTGCGGGCAAATGCTTCTAACTGCTGATTTTTAACTTGTAATTCGGCCGCCTGACGTGACATTTCTCTCTGTAATCGACATATTTGCAAATGGGTTTTTACACGGGCTAATACTTCTTCATGTTGAAACGGCTTGGTAATATAATCGGCTGCTCCTAAACCAAACCCTTTGACTTTATCCACGGTATCAGCCAATGCCGTCATGAAAATTACAGGAATATTTTTGGTATCTTCATCCTTTTTCAATGCTTCACAAGCATCAAAACCATTCATACCCGGCATCATCACATCCATTAAAATCAAATCGGGTGAAGCATATTTTGCTTTTTCAATCGCGCGTTTACCATCTTGAGCAACAAGCACTTTAAAATTTTCTTTGTTCAAGAATTCAAATAAAACACTAATATTTGCAGGTATATCATCTACAATCAACAAAGTATCTTTTTGATCAGTCATTTTTATTCGTCACCGTGATTGTGTAGTAAGTGTTTGATTGCATGGATTCGGCGCTGGTGCAATTGTTGTTTGATTTGGTTACCAATAAATCCTTCAGCAATAATATTTGCAACATTTACTTGATGAGCTATTTCAAAAATTTGACGAAATTGAGCAGCTTGTGGATAGGCTTGATGTCCCAGTCCTTTTCTACCTCGCGCATCAGCCTCACAAGCAAGTAAAAACTGTTCAAATCTATGCGGCCGCCGAAAAGCATCCATTACCTCAAGCACTTTTAAAGCAGTTTTGGCTGTCAGCTCGGTAATTTTATGACAATGGGTATGAAATTGCACAACAAATTTAGCTAAATCTTTATATTGTTTTGGAATTCGCAACCGATTACATACAGGCTTAAGTAAGTCTAAACCACGTTCCTCATGCCCAATATGACGTGGCAAAATATCACTGGGTGTGTTGCCTTTGCCCAAATCGTGTACTAATACGGCGAATATAACCTGTGTATCCGAGGTTAAATATCGTGCTTGTTGCAGACATAATAAAATATGTATCCCTGTATCCACTTCAGGGTGATAATCCGCCCGTTGTGGTACGCCAAATAGTTGTTCAACTTCTGGAAAAATAACACGTAATGCACCACATTTGCGCAATACTTCAATAAATCGCTGCGGATAGGTTTCACCTAAAGCCTGTTCGGTTTCCTGCCAAACTCGTTCAGCGACCAGTGCATTAACTTCGCCTTGTTTAACCATTTCTTGCATTAAAGCCAAGGTTTCAGGTGCAATGCTAAAATCATAACGGGCGGCAAATCGGGCAATCCGTAAAATCCGCACAGGGTCTTCACAAAAAGCAGGTGACACATGGCGTAATATCCGAGCTTCTAAATCTTGCTGGCCATTGAAAGGGTCTATGATATTACCTTGTTCATCTTCAGCCATCGCATTAATAGTCAAATCTCGACGTGATAAATCTTGCTCTAAACTGACATCAGGTTCTGCATACACGACAAAACCCGTATAACCTTTGCCTGTTTTGCGTTCGGTACGGGCTAAAGCATATTCTTGTTTTGTTTTTGGATGTAAAAAAACTGGGAAATCCTTACCAACTTGCATAAAACCCAAATTCAACATATTTTCTGTAGTTGTACCCACAACCACCCAGTCTATATCTTTTACAGCCCGATTTAACAAGCTATCGCGTACCGCTCCCCCAACTTTAAAAGCCTGCATACATAATCCTTTATTGTACTTATCTTAAAGTAAGACCTTTTGACTTAGCCAACAAATTTCAAGTCGTATTTGTTATTTAAAATAACATAATTTATCAAAACTGCCATTCAGCACCAATCTAGTTCTTTGGGTATGATAGTTCTGTATAAAGGCAAATCTTGCTGCTATGCTTTTTCAAGTAATGCTAATTTCTATATTATTACAATGGGTATAAAATAGATGGATTGCGATACAACCTAACGTTGTTTTAAGGACATTGTAAATTGCTGCTCTCTGAAAAAAAACAAATACTTACCTTTATCACTTTAAGCTTATGTGCAGTCATGGGCTATTATTGGCGTTTGCCCACTTTTTTTGAATCTGACTTTACTTTTAGCAGTGTTGCAATCTTAGTGGCCTTCTATTTATTCAACTTTGCTGGCGGGATTACGATTGCGCTCTTGACAGGTTTGCTGTATTTATCTGATGATCCCTTTTATGCTTTTATCATTATGCTCGAAGCCCTGATTATTGGCTTAAATTGGCGCAGGTTTGCCCATAATCTACTAATTATTGATACTTTATTTTGGATTGGGATTGGTTTACCAATTTTATGGTTACTGCATGTACAAACTCAGCCCAATGATATGATTCACATTTTACCAATTTTATTTATTCGTTTTCTCAATGGTGTTAACAATGCAGTAATTGCCAGTCTTATCATCACATTTATCCCTTTTTGGCATTGGTTTCCTAAATTGGAAACGGATTATTCCTCATTTCGCCATACCCTATTTAATCTTTTGATATTATTTGCTTTATTCCCTATTTTGATTGTGCTACAGATTCATAACTGGGGGATTCAAACATTTAATTGGGAACTCCAGCAATTACAATCGATTTATATTATCCAACTGGGCGTATTGTCGCTGATTTTTATTCTGAGCCTGAGCTTTGCTGCTATTGCCACACATAAATTAGCAAACCCTTTAATTCGTTTAAGTCGGTTCAATATTGATTTACCAGACAGTCTAATCCAACAAGCCAGTTTACCTAATAGCCATTTAAAGGAAATTCATCATATCTCTACTCATTTTCTGACATTATGCCGCGACATGATCCAGCATCGAGATAGTGAAAAAAAGCTATTACATTCACAAACCATGCTTAAAAGTATATTAGACAATATTCCCCAGTATATTTTTTGGAAAGATACCAATGGATATTATCTTGGTTGTAATAATAATTTTGCCCAACTAATTGGAATTAAAGATATTAATAAAATTATAGGCAAAAATGATGAAATGTTGATTGCCTATAATGCAGATGCCAATATTTTAAAGTTTTTAGCAAAGTGTTCATATACAACCTGCAATCCTTGTTATCACTGTATATCCCTTGTAGAACAGGATAATCAGACATTATGGTTTGATAGCAATACCGTGCCTTTACGAAATGCTAAAGATGAATATATTGGCTATTTAGGTACATTTGAGGATATTACTGAGCGTAAGCAAACTGAAGAAAAATTGAAACAAGCAGCTAAAGTACTGGAAAATAGTGCTGAAGCCATTTGTATTACCGATGAAGAATCCAGAATTATTGTTGTGAATCGTGCCTTTAGTCAAATTACAGGCTATGATGAAGGTGAAATTTTAGGTAAAACGACCAATATTCTTAAATCAGGCAAACATGACTCGACATTTTATAAAAATATGTGGACTTTGATCCAAGTAACAGGACGTTGGGAAGGTGAAATATGGAATCGGCGTAAAAATGGGGAAGTTTATCCTGAATGGCTGAATATCAGTGTGATTCGAGATGAAATGACTAAAGAAATCACCAATTATCTTGCCATATTTTCAGATATTACTCGCACCAAACAAAATGAACAGCGTCTGGCCTATTTAGCTCATTATGATGATTTAACAGGCTTGCCTAACCGTACGCTATTTTATGAACGAGTGGAACGGGCTTTGTTTTTAGCCAAAGAACATAATTATAAAATTGCCGTGGTATTTTTAGATTTAGATCATTTCAAATATGTTAATGATACTTGGGGTCATGCTGTCGGTGATTTATTATTGAAAGATGCCTCCAAGCGGATTGTACAGTGTGTGCGCAAAAATGACACAGTAGCACGTTTGGGTGGCGATGAGTTTACCGCCGTATTGGATCATATTGATAATTCTGAAACCGCAGCAACCGTAGGACAACGTATTTTAGATAGTCTGCGCCCTCCATTTCATCTTAACGGTCATGAAACCTTTATTTCTTCTAGTATCGGCATCAGTATTTATCCTAGTGATGGAAAAGATGTAGAAACTTTGTTAAAACATGCAGATATTGCGATGTATCGTGCTAAAGATCAAGGTAAAGACAACTATCAATTCTTTACTGCACAAATGAATGTAGAAGCGCAGCAACGCTTATTATTAGAAACAAAATTACGTCATGCTTTGGAGCGTAATGAACTGCGGTTGTACTATCAGCCACAAGTACATCTTGCCAGTGGACATATTATTGGTGCAGAGGTGTTAGTCCGTTGGCAACATCCTGACATGGGCTTATTGTCACCACAGCAATTTATTCCGCTTGCTGAAGAAACAGGACTCATCGTTTTAATTGGGGAATGGGTATTACATGCAGCTTGTGAACAACATAAAATCTGGCGTGATAATGGTTATCCGCATTTACGGTTGGCGGTGAATTTGTCCTCACGACAGTTTCGGGAAAATAATTTAGCAGAGAGAATCATCCAAATTTTGGAAGAAACCGAAATGGATGCCAGTTTATTAGAGTTGGAAATTACTGAAAGTGTTTTGATGAAGGATGCAGATAAAGCTGTAGAAACCTTAAATATTTTAAAAAAAATGGGTATCCAGTTGGCCATTGATGATTTTGGCACAGGTTACTCATCGCTTAACTATTTGAAGCGTTTCCCGATTGATAAGCTAAAAATCGATAAATCGTTTATCTGTGATATTCCAAAAAGTATAGATGACATGACCATTACTAAAGCGATTGTGGCATTAGCTCGCAGTTTACATTTAAAGGTGATTGCAGAAGGGGTAGAAACCAAAGCCCAGCTTGCCTTTTTAAAGTCCCTACGTTGCGATGAAGTACAAGGTTATTTAATCAGTCATCCGATACCTGTTAATCAGTTTGTGGAATTGTTAGATACACAAAGTATGATGCAGTTGAAACGCGCTTAATATCTATCTATTTAATAGAAACTGAGATGTGCCAGCATCTTAGCTTAATCTCTCCTGCTATTTTCTACGTTATTAAAATATTCCCCATCTTACTTTATATAATCCATTAATAAATTTTATTTAAAAGCTTTTCATATTACGGTATAAATTCAAGTAAAATAGCTCAGATTTGATTTTATTCATGTTAACTAAGAGCACTTTTATGAAACTTTCACATATCGCATTAGCCACGGGCATTGCTTTAAGTCCAATAACTTATGCTTGGGATGCGTTACCAGAATCAGCACCTGTTCCAGCCGATAACCCACAATCAGAAGCTAAAATATTATTAGGTCAAACCTTATTTCTTGATCCACGCTTATCTAGCACGGGCACAGTATCTTGTAATTCTTGTCACAATGTGATGGAAGGTGGTGATGACAACCGTCCAAATTCCATGGGTGTGGATGGACAAACAGGTGGTCGTAGTGCACCAACGGTTTGGAATGCCGCTTTTCTTTCAGCACAATTCTGGGATGGCCGTGCGGCAACCTTAGAAGACCAAGCCCGTGGCCCTGTAACCAATCCTATTGAAATGGGTATGAAAAACTGGGATGACACTGTTGCAGTGTTAAAACAAATTGAAGGTTACGCGCCTATGTTTGCAGCGGCGTTTGGTGAAGGCACTGAAATCACAGAAGATAATGCAGTGAAAGCAATTGCAGCTTATGAGCGTACTTTGATTACACCTAATTCTGCTTATGACAAATATGTGAAAGGCGATAAAACAGCCATGACTGAACAGCAAGTGCGTGGTATGGATACATTCAAAAATACGGGCTGTGTTGCTTGTCACTCTGGCGCAAACTTCTCTGGCCCTGAATTACCTGTTGGTCAAGGTTTCTTCATGAAATTCCCAACGATTCCAGGTAGCGAATATGATACAAAATATGATTTAGTTGCAGATACAGGTTTACATTCTGTCACGGCTAAAGATGCTGATAAAGGCATGTGGCGTGTACCAACATTGCGTAATGTAGCAGTAACTGCACCTTATGCGCATAATGGTGCTGTACCTACGTTAGATGAAATGGTGCGGGTTATGGCTAAAACTCAGTTGAACAAAGATTTATCTGATGATGAAGCGGCGGATATTGTTGCATTTTTAAATGCGTTAACAGGTGAATTTCCAGAACAAACAATGCCTCGTTTACCTTCAACTGCGGGTATGTCTGTTGTTAAATAAGCTTAATACGATCGACAATTGTTGATTTTATATAGCAGGATTGCCAATCTCTCAAAGACTGGCAGTCCTGACAATTGAAAAGCAATATAAGCCTGATCGTTATTCCATTTAGTGAACGGTGTGTGCTTCTTCGTTATATACCAAATCTTCCATCCAGACAAAAGCTTCTTCTTGCCCCGGTTGATTAAATAACACCATTAAAATGACCCATTTCAATTGATCTAAATTAAAGTCATCACTTCCCAACGCCATTGCACGATCAATCACTAACTCACGGCTAAAATTATCTAGCACATCCATCTGTTCTAAAAATAGTAAAAAGCCTCGGCATTCAACATCCAATTGTTCACATTCATAAGGTAAGTAAATCCGAATGGCTTTAGAGCTAGGAGAATCACTAGGTGATAAGAATTGCTGTTCTGCTAAACCTTCCAACCATTCAAATGCTTTACTGACTTCATAACTTGGAAAGCCAGATTCAATCAGTTCGACAGTTAATGTATCTTGGTCATGTTCAAAAGGCATGTCATCATCCACATAGTGCTCAAATAAAAACATCAATACATCAATAGTGTTTTCTTTCATGAGACTTCTCCTCAATTTCTGACATAGAGACCACCCACTTGGGATGATACTAAGCCTTGTAATTCTAAAATCAATAACATAGAAGAAATTTCCCCTACGTTTAATTGACTCACATCCACTAAATCATCAATTGATATAGGGGTTGCACCCATGCAGTCATATAAGGTTTTATACTGAGGGTCTAATTCATCTAGTTTATTATCATTCGTAGTCGTGGTTGGATCGGATGAATGAAATGCTTTATTGGCTACAGGAATTGGATTTATTCCAGCGATTGGAATATGAATTAATAGCTCTTCAATCACATCATTAGCCGATTCTACCAGTTTTGCACCTTCTTTGATTAGGGCATGACAGCCGCGTGCCAATTTATTATGGACTGAGCCGGGTACAGCAAATACGTCTCGCCCTTGCTCTGCTGCCAAACGTGCAGTAATTAATGAACCACTACGCACATTAGCTTCAATCACCAATGTACCTAATGTCATACCACTAATAATACGATTGCGGCGGGGAAAATTCTCTGGATGAGGGGGTGTTTTTAATGGAAATTCAGATAAGAGTAAGCCATGTTGGGCAATAGCATGTGCAAGTTGATAGTTTTGAGCTGGATACACACGATCTAAACCCGTTCCTGTTACGGCAATAGTTCTTCCATTCATGGCGACCGCTCCCCAATGTGCTGCTTCATCAATTCCTTTCGCCAAACCACTGGTGATAGTAAACCCAGCTTGGGCAATCTGATTTGAAAATTCTTTTGCTAATTCATAACCTTGTTGGCTTGGATTACGTGTGCCCACGATTGCAATTTGTGGCGTTTGCAATACATCTAATTGGCCATGTGCATATAAAATGGGTGGTGCGCCATGAACATCACGTAAATAGGCAGGATACTGAGGGTGCTCCAGCGTGAGTAAATGATTATCAGGCTGTTGTATCCACTCTAAATCTGTCTCGATTATTTCCCAATCTGGCTTTTGAAGATAATCAATGGTTTTATTCTTCAATCCTGCGCCAAGCCAATCCCTTTGTGTTGCTAAAAAGACAGATTCAGGATTACCAAAACGTTTTAATAATTGATTAAATGTGACCGAACCCACTAAAGGTGCTCGACTCAGTGCCAACCAATATTTTAAATTTTCAGTCGACATTTACGGGATAGTCACTTCATCCAATAAACTAATTGCCCGTACTGCTTTCATCACCAAGGCATAACTTACTTTTTCAAAAGCTTTAAATACCATCAATGTACCTGCTTTTTTACTGGGTAAGGCGATTAATTCATTGGTCACAGGGTCTTTAACTAAATTGCCACCTTTATTTGCGACTAATACATGGCCTCGTTCTAAACCATCATCAATACCTTTGTTTAAAACTACAATTTGATATTGTCCCGCTTGAGCTACGCCGTTGATGACCGCAATAATCCGAGCAGAGTCACCTTCCAAATAGTCTGGTTTTCGGGGCTTGAAGTCTTCACTCAGTTGGTCTGGGTTATCTAAAGGCACAAGCAAGTCACCATCATAAATTCCTTGGCTAAAGGATAAAACCCGCAACGTGGCTGGATCACCACTTTTTTCCATTTCAGCCACACCCAAGTAAATTGTCTCTTGAGCTAAAAACTCACCTGTATCAGGGTCGATAAATTGTTGACCTAAGCGTACAACAGCATAACGCTCTTGGGGATCATATTCATCTAAGCCACGGGCATAAATCACCGCATTGGTTGTTGCGAGCAATGTTCCATTCGCATTTGCAATAATATACCCTGCTTCGTCTAGTTCATCTGAGCTTAAAATTCTGGGTTGGGTTAAAAAGTGTTGGATAACACCCGTTGAAATCGTAGGAATTTCCCGTTGCTCTTGGATAATTCGCGTCATGGGAGAGAGCTTTACGGTGCGGCCACGTTTAATTTGCAGCGCATATTGACCTGAAGCAAGTTCTAACATCGACACCATGTCGCCAATCCGAATTTGAGGAACATTATCACCCCACATTTCACTCGCAAGCAGCGGATCGGTAACAAATTGTTCTAGCACTTTATACATTGTGTCATTCGGCACAACAATATAGCGTTCTGGATAATTGGGATTATGTTCAGCGTAGGGATTCAATAATAGAAATGTTGGCGCATCAGAAGCATAAACAGGCAGTAAATGTAATGAGCATAATATCATTAGGAGTAAAAAACGTAGAATTGTCTTCATCAGTGTTCAGCAACAAAGTAATTTCTTACTTTTATATCATAAATACAGGCAACAAGTAAGAGGGATTTTTAGGTTTTAATTTTACATTACCAAGCTATAAACAAATCACCAAGATTATTTGCCTTGCTTCAGTGTCATTTTTTCTCTCATTAATCTATTTTCAATTGATGTTGGATTACCAACAAACATGGATATTGAGAACATAACTAAGAAAATGATGGTATTTATTCCAAAGGTTTTAGATCATCCAATAAATCTATGTATTCTTATATTATTGATATATTAAAAAATAATTAATTTAAAGACTGTATAATTAATGAAGCTAAAAAGCTATAAGCCATTATATTCAAGCAAATAGGTCTTAGATTAAGTGTTATATTTTTATTATATTTCTACTTAATGATTATCTAACTTTCATCCTTTAGTATCTACCGTTTAGGTGCTAAAAGCTAGTTTATAAGCCCATCTCAGGCTAAATTCAAGGTATTATTAGCGTCATGAATTGACACCAATATTTGTCATTTTTTTGACTAAATAGGGATTTTTGTAATTTTGCAAAAAAAGATGATATTTTGACATGTTAAGCAATAGACACTGTTTTAAGTTTGTCAGCATGCTTATCATATTGAATTTATAAATCTTTAATTTATAGACTGTTACTAACCACAACAGGGCAGTCTAAAAAACTTGGTAGGGATATTTCGTAAAAACAAATAAACCAAAAATCTTTCAAGCACTTATTGAAGCTCCTGCCACTAGGTATACTTATTGCTTTCAAACAAAGAATAGTTCTAATTCATATAGATATGCTATCTATTCATGCTTGAATGGTCATAAGAAAAGCCATATTCAATCAAACATTAATTAGCTTATTTTATAGAACTTAAAGGTTTTTATAACTGGCTTTTGGTTTTTTACAGATTCACTTTTATAGTGAGGGTATTATGAACATGATACAAAGTTCACATCTTCATTTATCCTGTTTGGTACTTGTTAGCTTGCTATCTATTCAAGTACCCGCCTTTGCTTATTCTTATGGTAATCCCAGTGCAAAGGAACAGGAACATTTGGAGTATATTAACCGTGCACGCGCTTATCCTGATGCAGAAGCGCAAAGGACGGATATTTCTAGTATTAATGAAGGTGTATCTAGCAATGATACAATTTCAAGCACAGCTAAGCAGCCGCTGGTATTCAATAGCAAATTATTGACTGTAGCAGCAAGCCATGCTCAGGATATGTTAGATAAGGATTATTTTTCCCATACCACTCAAGGGACAAATAATAAGATTGGAGAGCGAGCCACTGCAATACTATATGATTGGTTTTATATTGGTGAAAATTTAGCGTATCGCACTACGTCTGATAGTTCTGATATTGCTTGGAACTTACATTCCGATTTATTTAATGATGAAGCGGTTGATGGGCGAGGACATCGGTTAAATATTCTCAGTACTAACTATAAAGAAATTGGTATAGGTTTACGTAGTAAGCAAATATCAAATACCAGCACGAAATGGATGATTGCGGCAGATTTTGGTAAAAGTTACGATAATTATCAATATGCGTTTATTCTTGGCGTTGCTTATGATGATAGCAATAATAATGATTTTTATACCGCAGGCGAAGGCCTATCAGGCGTAACAGTTACAATTACAGGGGCAAAATCAGCATCTACCACGACCAAAACGGCGGGTGGTTATGCTATTCCTGATCTACCTAGTGGCAATTACAGTATTGTGTACTCTCATGCTGATTATGGCAGCGTAACAAAAAGTTTTACTGTCACCAGCAATACGAATGTTAAAGTTGATGTCACCTTAGATGAATTCATAAGCTCTGATAACTCAGGCAGTGCTGATAATTCTAGCGACACTTCAGGCAATTCTGATAGCTCTGATAATTCTAGCGACACTTCAGGCAATTCTGATAGCTCTGATAATTCTAGCGATACTTCGGACAACTCTGATAGCTCTGATAGCTCTGATAATTCTAGCGACACTTCAGACAACTCTGATAGCTCTAATAATTCTAGCGATACTTCAGACAACTCTGATAGCTCTAATAATTCTAGCGATACTTCAGACAACTCTGATAGCTCTAGCGAGACTTCGGACAACTCTGATAGCTCTGATAATTCTAGCGACACTTCTAGTAGCACTAAAAAGAAAACATCATCGACCCTACCATCACAACCTCAATTTAGTTTATTGACGATATCATCGGGTAAGGCACATATTATCAGTCAACCCGCAGGTATTGATTGTGATAATGGCGAGGGGCAATGCAGCCATGTATTTAAATTAGGTACAGTTATCGAGTTATTTTTTGCAGAAGAATTGCCTGAATACTTATCTTTTGATGGTTGGAATGGAGACAATGATTGTAAAGATAATAAAGTTACGTTAACTACAACAATCAATTGTGCCGCTCGGATTTACGGTCGTGCAGGCTTTGATATTCCCGCAACAGACAATAATACAGCAGACAACGACAACGAGCTTAATAGTGATGCAACGACGGATTCTGAGACGGGCTCTGATGATGTTACAGGTACAAATACTGTCAGTAATAATTCTACTGATAATGATAGTGCAGACAATGATACAACGACTGATACAGATGATAATCAAACTGTTCAAGGCAATGCTCAACAATCCATAAACAGCACATCATCAGTTGCAAACGATACTAATAATCAAACAACAGATGATAGCTCTGCAAATACTCAAGCTCAGTATTATAACTTTACTCTTGCACCGTATACCCAATTGAACATTATTAATTCAAATAGTTATGGTGAAATTTTAGGGGCTGAGAATGACTTGATAACAGGCTTTGTATTAGTAGGTACAGGTCAGCGGAATATTATGCTACGTGCGCAATCACATACAATAAATATGACACCAAGTGCTTATTTATATCGTTTACAAATCCATGAAAATAAATGGGTTGGCAGAATTCTAGGGCAAACTCAAGGCCTGAAAGCGATTACTCAAACCTTAAGTGCTGGTGCATATACCGTTCAAACCAGTTCGAACCTACAAGGCTTTGGTCAGTTAGGGATTACAACTCAAAGTTTGAATGATAACCTGAAATTAACCAGTTTAAGTACTCGTGGCTTTATTCAATCTCAAATTTCACATCAATTTGTATTGCAAGGTGAAGGCTTTCAAAAAGTATTGATTACAGGTTTAGCATTACAAAAAGGAATTAATCCTGCTTTAGCATTGCTATCTGGTTCTGATAATATACAAATTGTGAGCAATGATGATTGGATTCAAAGTTGGCAAAAAGCAGATTTTGATTATCTAAACTTAACTCTTGGACAGCAGGAATCAGCTATTTTAGCTTATTTACATGCAGGGACTTACACCGTGGTGTTAACGTCTGAACAACAAGGCTTAGGTATTATCAATATTGAATTGTTGCCGTAATCATCTCATGGCTGATATGGAATAAAAACCGATTGGCCAATCATACATCAAGTCCACGTTTTACAGTGATATTGTGAAGCGTGGGCTTTTTTATTGTTAAAATATAGCTCAGAACATGACATAAACTAAGTTTATAATTCATAATAAAAACTAATTTCTGATAATTTCGGCAAGGGTTTGGAATGTTGATGTAG
>JADGDW010000132.1 GCA_016744725.1 Candidatus Albibeggiatoa sp. nov. BB20
TTTTATTCTAAAGTGATACAGGACTGCCAGTCCTAACACATAAACCGAAATTGACTATAGCCATTGTTTGAATATGTTCTAATAGATTGATTTTATTTCAAACCAATATTTGTTTATATTGTTTAAAATCAACAACTTAGCATGCTATAGTGAAAATGTCAGGAACTGGATGATGATTTTATTTTTCAATCTGCACAGTTTGGGCAGTTTTTTTAGTCTCCTAAAACCGCTACTTAATGCTGAAGGTATTGTTATAATCAGCAACATTTTAACCAATAGCTGAATTCTGATGCTTGAACAAGCTCTTTTACGCCTTTTACAAGATCAACAGCCCTATGCTTTATCACAAGTATGTAGCTTGCTTGAATTAGATGCCAGCACGCTGTTGCTTCAATTACAAGAATTAGAACAAAAAGGTATATTGCTTAAATACGATAGACAAATTTGTCAATTGTTGCAAAAAACTGAGTTGCTTGATGTGCAAACCATTTTAGATAAGCTTCCTCCTTCGATATATCAACAATTATCTAAAGTAATTATTTTACCTAGCATTGAATCTACGAATACTTATTTGCTGGACTATCCAACGGATAAGCCTATAGCCTGCCTAGCTGAATACCAGACTCAAGGACGCGGTAGGCGTGGTAAACAATGGTTATCCCCTTATGCCAGTGGTATTTGTCTTTCGGTTAAATATCGTTATTCAAACCCCAATATTCCTTTAAGTTGTCTCAGCCTTGCACTTTCTATCGCGGTTGCTAGATTCCTGTATACATTAGGAATTTCTGATGTAGTGGTAAAATGGCCTAATGATATTTGGTGGCAAGAACGTAAATTAGCAGGCTTATTAGTAGAAACACGACTGGTAAATAAGAATTGTTATGATATTGTAGTGGGTATTGGGCTTAATGTACGTATTCCATATGTTGATATTGAGCAGGCTTGGATTGATTTGCAAACGATTTTACCGCAACACGTTTCACGTAATGATGTTGCCAGTCACTTGATTGAGCATATACTAATGACGCTGCAACATTATGAACAGCATGGTTTTCATTCTTACTTGGCAGACTGGCCGCGGTTTGACTTTTTGCAAGGTAAGAAAATCAAATTATTAACCACAAGTGGTACAATTACAGGCCAGGCTTGTGGAATTGATGAGCAGGGTGCATTATTGGTCAAGGTGGGACAGAAAATTAAACCTTTTTATTCTGGTGAGGTTAGTGTCTCTTATGATGCTACTGATTGATATAGGCAATAGCCGCCTAAAATGGGCAACCTTTAACCAAGATGGGACGCTGAGTCCACAGAAAAGTATTGCCTATAAACAAGCTGAAAGTTTGGAACTGAGTATCGCACAAAGTTGGCTGGAATTAGAAATGCCTTGGCAAGGCGTGTATTTAGCCAGCGTCGCGGATAGACATGTCAATGAATTAATCAGTAATTGGGTGCGCAATAGTTGGGGAATTGATGTAATTGTAATGAAAACAACAGATTCTACTTGTGGTGTGGTCAATGGCTATGAAAACCCAGAACAATTAGGTATAGACCGATGGTTAGCACTCATTGGCGCACGTGACTTAAGCCATGAAGTGACTTGTATTTTAGACTGCGGTACAGCTATTACGCTGGATATTTTAACCGCACACGGACATCACGCAGGCGGTTTAATCTTACCCAATGAAACTATGATGCAAAACAGCTTACTAGAGAATACCAGCGATTTAAAGAAACGAGTGGCTGGCAGTGAAAATGATAAACATTACAAACTATTAGGGCGTGACACACAAACAGGTATTGTATCTGGCAGTGTTTATGCTGTAATAGGTTTGTTAGAATATGTATTACAACGTTTAGAAAAAAATCATAACCATGTGAAGTTAATTCTCACTGGGGGCGGTGCAACAACATTTGTGCCGTTGATACAACGACCTTGTTCTTATATGCCTGATTTAGTGTTACATGGCATGGCGGTGATGGTGAAACAACGCTTATGAAAACGCTTGCTTTTCTTTTATTTTTGATGAATATTGGGTTTTATGCTTGGCTGCAAGGTTGGCTATCATTGCTTCCTTGGCAACCGCATGAATACAAATCGCAACCACAAGCCATGCAATTAAGTATGGATGTTGAGAGTTTAACTTTGGTTAGTGAACGTGATGCCCCACCTTTAAAAACCATTGCGCCTGAAAAAATGCGCCTAGCCGACAGCAGTGGTGTGCTAACAGATAAAAAGCCGAGAACATTGCAAGATGAAGCTAAGGTTGTAGTAGAAGCTACTCATGAAGAATCGCTCAAAGCAGCGAAAGCTAAATTGATATTGGCTGAGAATACCCAGAATGGACATACCCCTGAGCCAGAAAATTCAGCACCAAGCATTATTGTGCCTAGCAATTTACGTACAATGTCTGTGATTAGTAAAATTGCGCAACTACCAAAAATGGAAGAGGCAGAGCAGATTGAAGATGATCATAAATCTAATGATGTAAAAGCATCAGACATAAATACAGATATGAATCTAAAACCCAATTCAAAAGAATCTACAGAATCCATAAAAGAATTGCTAACAGAAAATACGGCTAAAATAGAAGATATTAAACATAATCAAATTTTCAAAGAAACACCTGAAACAATAGTTGTGATGGCAGATACTTCCGAGCCTGAAAAAAATACAACGCCTGAGTATTCAAAGCCAGTTCAACAAACTGAAAAAACAAAGATTACTTATAAACAACCTGAAGCCAATAGCAGCCAAAAGACTTCTGAACAACAAGCAGATGATTTCTTTAGTCGCTTAGCACAAACCGTGCAAAAAGTGGGTAATACTTTCAAGCGTGTTTCAAATGATGTGTTTAATGAACGGGTGACTGTGCCACCTGAATTGGCTGTTGAACCTGAAGTTATTAAAAAAGTTCCCCCCAAACCTGTTGATGAAATAAAACCACTTAAAGTGGCTGCGGCACCCAAACCTGATAAGCCTAGCGTAAAATCAACTAAACCTGTTAAACAAATATGTTATGAAATAGGCTCTTACACATCAATCAAGCAGCTCAATAAACATGCAAATTGGTTGAAATCAAAAAGCAAACAAATCAAAACATTTATTGATAAAAAAACCATTAATGAAGTGGATAAGGTACGGGTTTATATTGCACCGAATAGCCGTATTTCATCTGTACAACAAGGGCTTATCGCTCAAAATATAGTGGTACGACTTCGGCATGAAGGTGTCTCTGATATGCGTTTAATGACCAGTGGCGCATTGAAAAATAGTATTTCGTTGGGCGTATATGATAGCTATGCTAATGCACAACGTAGAGCCAATGCGATCAAGGCCAAAGGTTATGCTAATGTGCATTTGAAAAATTATTATAAACAGCAGAAAAAATACTGGTTAATCGCTAAAATGCCTCAAACCCAACAAATTATTGCCAGTAAATTTAGAAAAACCTTTAAACAAACTCGTTTAGATGCTATGCAACATTGTAAATAAGTCGGTTTAGCCTCTCCCTACAAACGGCTTTGTTGTGTATAATACTGACATGCAGTTGGGTACGAACAGTGAATATTTGCTGGGTTATACCCATTTTAAATGGATACTAAAAAGGTTTTTTACCAAGTATTTTGAAGCATTGCAACCATCTATCGGAACGGCTGATTTGACTTTAAGTCCTATTTAGTACCACAAATCCTGTAGATATTGCGCTTAAAGAGAACAGTTAATGGGTTTAGCTTCATGACAGACAAAGTGCCAACTGTTGTAGTCGTAGACGACAGCGCAACGTCAATTTCGTTATATCAGTTTAGCGTTGAGCCGCTAGCAGTGAATTTTATTGGTTTTAAATCACCTGCTGAGGCTTATCCTTACTTACAAGAACATCAGCCAGAACTGTTGTTTTTAGACATTATCATGCCTGGGATGGATGGTCTGACATTTTTGCGCCGTTTGCGTACGATGCCACACCAGAAAGAAACTCCTGTCATTATGGTGACTTCTAAAGATTACGCTCAAGATCGCAGTATTGCGAAAGAGCTAGGTGCATTGGATTTTGTAATCAAACCTTTACGTTTTAAAGAAATTCGTAACTTGGTCTGTACGCATACTGATATTGAACCGATTGACGAGGCCGCAATTGCTGGGAAGAAAAAATGAGTGATTCACTAAACTATATTCGGTTTTGGGGTGTTCGAGGCTCATATCCAGCACCGTTCGGCAGCCATATGCGTGTAGGTGGCAATACTTCTTGCGTTGAAATTAGAGCCGATGATCACATTTTAGTTTGTGATGGAGGGTCTGGCATTATTCCGCTGGGCAACTCACTGATGGCACAGCAAGATATTAAAGAGCTGATGATTATCATTACCCATTATCATTGGGATCACATTTCTGGTTTACCCTTCTTTGTGCCAGCCTTCGTTCCCGGTTGGAAAATTCACATCTCAGCACCGGGCGATATTGAAGAAATTAAAAATCGTGTTTCAAATCAAATGGTCAGCCCATACTTTCCTGTTGAAGTTGAAATGTGGATGGCGGATATTAATTATGTGATGGCGCAAGACTCTAAGCTTGAGTATGGCCCATTTAAAATTGAAACCTTCAATGTACATCACCCTGGTAGTACTTATGGCTATCGAATTCAAGTCCATGGTAAAACGATTGTTTACGTATCGGACAATGAATTGTCCTTTATTGACCGCACTATTGAAGAACGCCGCGATGAACTTGACCCAGAAGAATGGCAACTCATTAATGCGATGCAAATGGAAGAGCGAATAAAAGCACTAGAAACCATTGAAGATGCACATGTTTTTATCCATGATGCACAGTATACACCTGAAGATTACAATAAAAAACGTGGTTGGGGTCATTCCTGTTTTGTTGATACCGTTGAATTTGCGGCTGATGCTAATGTGAAACAGCTCTATTTATTTCACGTCGACCCAAATTATAATGATAATAAAATCGAAGACTTACACCGTCAATCTTTAGAATTACTACACAAGCGTCAATCTTCTATGCAATGTCGAGTGGCTCGTGAAGGTTTAACCGTTGACCTTGATTCATTATAAAATTGATAATAGCCAATCCTAACACTCTACAATCACTATAAATAATTGTTTTATGGGGATAATATGAGCTTAGTTTTACGTAGGCTTTCAGTGTCAATTAAACAAAAAACCTTGGTTCAGAATATTAATTGTCAATTGGATGCTGGGCAATTAATTGGATTATTGGGTACAAATGGTGCAGGCAAAACGTCTTTATTGCGTGCCATTGCAGGACTTACCGCTTACAGTGGGGTCATGCTGTTAAATCAAGTCGCGATGAATACCGTGCATAGAGCTGATTATGCTAAGAAAATTGCCTATTTAGCACAGAAACATCCTATTCATTGGGCCTTATCAGTTGAACAAGTTGTTGCCTTAGGCCGCTTACCATATTTATCTCGTTGGCAAACCCTGTCTACATTAGACCAAGAAATCATCCTTCGCACAATGCAGCAAACCGAAACCCTAGATTTTGCACAACGCCCAATAACTGAATTATCTGGCGGTGAGCAAGCGCGGGTATTATTAGCTAGAGCAATGGCGGTACAAGCACCTGTTTTACTTGCCGATGAGCCAGTGACCTCGTTAGACCCTTACCATCAATTGCGGGTCATGGAATTATTACGACAATATGCACAACAAGGACATTTAGTCATTGCAGTGTTACATGATTTCAATTTGGCCGCTCGTTTTTGCCAGAAAATTATATTGTTACATCAAGGTCAGCTTGTCACTCAAGGTGAGCCGCAACAAGTATTAACGCCAAATAATTTAATGAATGTATATCAATTGACTCAACAAGATTTAGATTATATGAATTATTGATTGCTCTTCACGATGCTAAGAACAAGAATTCAATAATATTGTTGATTTAAAAACTGTTAATCCTTGGATTTATTAAACTTCCAGCCCTCTCATGTAGTATATTTTTAATATTTTGGTATTTAAACCGTTTATTGTGCATAGTTATTAGTTTTTAAAAGAGTTAATAGCCCTAAATATCTACAAGAAAATCACAATAATCTGGAAATACAATGTAAGCTAAAATGCTATACTGCCTCGCAATTTCAAATTTAACCTTGTGATATTCATGGACAAATTACCGATTAAAACAAGCCTCTCAGTAACAGCTTTGGCAATCTTAGCTTATTTTAGTTATACATTATGGATTGGTTGGGAAGAAACCTTAGGTGCTATTTTTCGTTTAGGTATAACGGGTTGGATTATTATTTTAGCTCTATCATTAATCAACTACGGATTACGCTTTGCACGTTGGCAATGGTATCTGAGCACAACGGAATACCAAGATTTAACACTTATTCAAAGTTTTCGCTATTATTTAGTCGGTTTTGCCTTTACCACTACCCCCGGTAAAGTTGGGGAAATGATCCGTTCTGTATTTTTATACTCACACAATGTTTCTTTCCCTCAAAGTATTTCCATGTATTTCATTGAGCGTTTATCTGATTTGTTAACCATGGTATTGTTATCAGCTTTAATCCTCAGTCAATTTACAGCTTATGCTAAATGGCTTATCCCACCGATTTTGGTTGCGGCAATTATTTTAACCGTATTGCAACGCCCTACCTTATTACAATCTGTTCAAAATATACTGCATCATTATTTACCTGAAAAATTAGATCAATTGGTCAGCAAAATTTTTGAATTACTTTCCCATGCACGCGGTTTATTAACATTTAAATTTTTATATGGTGGTTTGGTGCTGAGCTTAATTGCTTGGAGTGCTGAAGGCCTTGGCTTTTATTTGATTTTATATTACCTCGATGTTGATATTAGCCTTGCTTTAGCCATTGGTATTTATGCTATGAGTATTGTGATTGGAGCAGCGTCTTTTATGCCCGGTGGTTTGGGTGGTACTGAAGCGGCAATGCTTCTGTTCTTAGTTAGCTTAGGGGTTTCACAAGAAGTTGCTTTTGCTGCTACTTTAATTTGTCGGTTTGCCACACTATGGTTTGCCGTTGTTTTAGGCGCATTGGCAATGATAGGCTTAGATACTCGCTCATTGACACAAGTTGAAGAATCTTGATTTATGTAGCTGAGTTATGCAAAATAATCCATATAGTTCATTGACGTACATAATGAAAGTAGTCTACTGGAATTTTTAGCGTATATTCTTGCGTTTTTGGGTTAATAATTTCTCGTAGCATCGCTTGGTTCCAATATTTAGCTTATTCAGTCTTTAGCATACACTATTCATGGCTTATTTCTGCAAGTTTATGAGGATGCCTTCATACGTGCTACATTAAGTAGATTCATGACGCGGCGCGTCTTGACTACTTTGTACAGGATAATAAATTTTCTAATACAGAAATATCAACTACACTGTAAAGATTATCAACACACTTAAAAATATTGCCATGGAACTTAAACAAGAAATCATACAAATAGTTAATAAATTACCCAATGCAGTCTTGAATGACCTTTTGCAACAGCTTCGTCAAATGGAGAGCTTGGCACAAGAAAAAATATGCCTCTCAACAAACTTTAAGACAATTTTAGTTGAAGACCAAGAATTACTTAAAAAATTAGCAAAATGATAGACTATGATGAAGTTATCGAAATTCATCAAATTTTGTTAAAAGAGTTTGGTGGTTTAGAGGGAATTAGAGATAAAAATGCGCTTAAATCTGCACTTGAAAGACCTTTTGGCGGTTTTGGCGAAAGAGTATTTTATCCTTCGTTAGAAGAGAAAGCGGGTGCAATTTTAGAAAGCATCGTTAAAAATCATCCATTTATAGATGGTAATAAGAGGACTGGTTATGTATTAATGCGTTTGGTATTGATGCACTTTGGCAAGGATATACAAGCCACACAAGATGAGAAATATGATTTTGTTATTGGCGTAGCATCAGGACAATTAGATTTTCAAGAAATCGTCACTTGGATAAAACAATGAATGATGGACAAATAAAAACTTTGACGTGCCATATCAATTAAATGAGTGATGCGGCGCGTCTTGACTGTATTTCTACAAGGCTTGTAGAAACGAGATGAAATTTTATAAAAATAACTTAACACTTACTGTTTGTCTTGGTTTTCCTAAGCTAGTACAGTTTTCATCAATTTGGTCGGCAATATCATTGCCAAAGTTTTTTCTAATGTAGTCAAGGGTTTCACGTCGTTTAAGACTTCTTGAAGCATTAGACTCTGTACAATAAACTCTACCAGACTCAAAGTTCATAGCTTCTCTATTTTCTTGAAAATAAGGTTTTATTTCTGTCTTAAGTCTTTTTTCTTCCTCTTCTAAAGCTCGAATTTGACGCTTTACTTCTATTAGCTTAGTAGCCATTTCTTCAATTTGTTTATTATCCATAGACATTCTTCTAATTGTCACATCATATGATAACTATCAGTTGCATGACGAAAACGTTCCATCATATTCATAAAATCATTCCAGTTCATCCAACCTTTTTCATTTATATGGGCTAACCAATCAATAGTTGACGCTGGACTAGAAAAAAAATCTTTTAAAAGAATGTAATAATCTTCATCATCTTTGGTGCATTCACAAGTAAATTTCCAGTTACCACCTGAATCAGCATTGGTGACAAAGTATGAAAATGATATAGCTTTACTTTTACCACATACTTCACAAATAGGTTTATTCTGAAACATTAAGTTGAATTCTCTCTATTGATTAATATATTAAAAATATTAGTTATAATTATAACTAATATTTTTAATTAGCCGCAAAAAGTTACTACATATTTTTTATTCATACAAAAAAAGCACAACCCAACTTCTGCCAGATTGTGCTTTTTCAAAGTATTAAGTTGTTAAATCCTAATCAACTTTACCCTTACTATGCGCAATAAAGGCAATAGATGGATTGGTTAAATCAGGATTAGCCAGACCTTTCACACGACGTGAAGTTTCTTCTCCAGGACCAATCGCTTTGGTGTCATATTCACCTGCACGAATTTGATCAATCGGACCAATATCCAACACCCGCATCATACAAGCCATTACGCAATACGGATTACGTCCTGCTTCTAGCTCATCAATACACATGTTACATTTCTTGACCAAACCATCACTTGGGTCAAATTGTGGAGCACCGAATGGACAAGCTGCTTCACAACGACGACAACCGATACACAAGGTCGAATCAATATCCACCACACCGTTATCCGCACGTTTCCAAATCGCACCTGTTGGGCAAGTTGGTAAACATGCAGGCTCAGCACAATGATTACAAGACATATTCACCTTGTAGGCATACACATCAGGATAAGTACCACCCTCAATGTATTGCACCCGACGGAATCGAGGGCCAGCCGCTAAACCATTCTTGTCTTTACAAGCAATCTCACAGGCACGACAACCAATGCAATCCACGTTATTGTGTACAAAACCCAATTGCTGCTCAGGTTTGACGGGCGTGTATGTGACCTGTTTACGGCGTTTGACCGCCTCTTTGACTTGCTCTTTATCTAACTTTTTTGCTTCTGCCATTTTAAACACTCCTCAATCGGTTACATACCGCTATCACGACGGAATACATGGCTACGTGATGTTGCCAATTTATCCCAACCCGGACGGTGTTCAAGATCAGATTTTTTGAAGTCCACCAAAATGGTGTTATATGCGAACGCACCCGCAGGAGATGGATTATCATCAGTCAAGAAATCTGGATTACCAGAACGGTCAACGCCATTCTCATCTAAGTCCAACCAAACTCCTTCATGTACCACTACAACCCCCGGCATACAACGTTCAGTCACATACGCAGGTAACACAATCTTGCCGCGATCATTCCACGCTTCGATCGTATCGCCCGTTTTAATCCCCATTTTTTTCGCATCTGAAGCATTAATGGTGATTTCCTGCTCATACATTTCACGTAACCAAGGAATATTATTGAAAATACTATGTGTCCGCCAACGAGGGTGAGGCGTAATCATGTGGAATGGGAATTTAACTGCTTTCTGATGTCCCAACCATTCCCAAGGCTCAATCCATTTTGGAATCGGTGGAATGTAGTAACCAAACTGGGTTTTAGCAAAATCTGGCGTAGTTGCCAATGGCGTAGATAAGATTTCAATTTTACCTGATGGGGTTTTAAACGGCTTACCATTTTTAATTTCTTCTTCAAATCCAACATGGGGTTTATCCAATTTGAATTTGTAGATACCAAGGTGTTTGAACTCATCCCATGACATTTCGACATGTTGATGTGCCATTACCTTACTTTCCCACCAATAACGTAAATAAGATTCATCAGTATCATCATTGTGATGGAAATAATCACGGCTTGCACGTGGATTGTATACAGGACCAAAGCCTAAACGATATGCCAATTCAGTGTAAATTTGCCAATCGGTTTTACTTTCACCCATAGGCTCAATAACTTTAGGACGATGAATGTAGTAATGTCCTTTATACCAAGGCAATGCCACATCATGACGTTCAAAATGGGTCGCAACAGGCAATAACACATCAGCATATAAGCCCGATGGCGTAATCGTGGAATCACTACACACAACCAATTCCATATTCTGAATGGCTTTGATTTCTTTGTTAATATTGGTGAGCTGATTAAACCAGTTTGAACCTTGCCAGAAAATACCCTTAATTAATGGTGGCATACCATCAGTGGGATCTTGACGCGGCCATAAACCGATTTCTTCACGTTTCAAATTCGGGAAGTTCAGCACACAATGCGCCCAACGGTCAGATTTAATCGCTTGCGCATAAATGTTACTGTAAGGGTCTTCTGGCAATGCAGAACCTTCCGCGTGCCAACCTTTACCAATCCCTTCCGCACAGCCACCTAATTTACCGATATTACCTGTCATGGATTGTAATGCTGCTGCCATCCGATTGTATTGCTCACCGTAAGCATTACGACCCGGTGCCCAAGAGGCTTTTAATGCTGCAGGCTTGGTTAAAGCATACATCTTAGCCAGTTTTCTGATATCTTCCGCAGATACACCGCAGATTTCCGCTGCCCATTCAGGGGTTTTAGCGATACCATCAGAAAAGCCCATAATGTAATCTTTAAAGCTTTCACCACCTTTGCCCCATTCTGGCATCGTACCTTGATCCATGCCTTGGACAAATTTATTGATGAACAGCTGATCTTGCCAATTGTTTGCAAAGATGTGATGTGCCATCCCCGCCATCATCGCTGCATCAGTATTCGGGCGAATTGGAATCCACCATGCATCATACGCCGAAGCAGAATCAGTATATTGTGGATCAATTAAGACGAATTTACAGCCGCGTTGTTTGGCTAAACGCATGTAATAGAATGTATTACCACCATGGAATGTGTAAGCTGGATTCCAACCCCACATGATTATGAGTTTTGAATAGCTATACGCATCGTCTTCGTTACCATCTTCAATCGAACCAAAAGTTTGAGTCGAACTGAATACAGTGCCTTGATACGATGGCACTGACCATGAATTAGTACGGCAGCCAAATAAGCCAAGAAAACGACCTAATAAGCCTGCGATTTGGTCAGACTTATGGAATACACCCCAAGATGCACCCGCATAACTTTGATCAAGTATCGCAGTTGGACCATATTTCATTTTGATGTCGAGCATTTTGCCCGCAACAAGGTCTAATGCTTCATCCCAAGAGGCACGTTTAAATTTGCCTTCACCACGTTCACCAACCCGAATCATCGGATACAACAAACGTTCTTGGGAATAAATACGGCTACGATATGAACGACCACGCAAACAACCCCGTAATTGAGGTTCTTCTTCAGTGTCTTTACCGTAATGACCATCTTTTTGGAAACGACCATCATCCGTTGATAAACGAACAATAACATCACCTTTTTTATGGGCGATTAAGGCGTGACGTGAACCACAGTTATGCGCACAACTGGTGACGACTGTTTCTAGCTCATCATCACGCGGATAAGGTTCATAGGCAAAGGCTTCAGCATCTTTTTTTGCTGTAACTAAGCCTGTTGTCGCTGCACCCACTGCAGTTGTTTTCAAAAAGCTCCGACGATTCATGTTTAGGCTGTCGGTGAGCCATTTTAATTTATCACTCATCTGCTTATCCTCCAGTCCTATTTTAAGCGGAAACGTTCATCAGATTCAGTTGGGCGATCTTTTGCCCATTCTGGTACAACGTCACTAGCTCCTGGCCATTGATGACGAGGATAAGGGTAGGTTATACGATACCATTGACGACCGCCATGACAGCCATAACAGGTGTCTGGGTCTTCTGCTGCCTTTTTCTCAATCGCATCGGCATTTAAGTAGTTAACTTGGTGACGGGTTGTGCGGATGGCAACGTGACATGCTGCGGTACAGCTATTGCCAAACATGGCTTTTGTATCTGCCCACTTACCAGGAACACCCATGATTTCATAGTTATGACGACCATGGCAGCGTAAACAGGTTTGTTCTGGGTCTACCATTTTGCGCATGGTGAAACCAGAGCCATTTGTATCTAAATTGCCTGGTGCTTCTTCACGAGGGTCATTACCTTGGTGACAGAAATTACACTGCAGATTCATTAATTCCTTAGCCAAAGGTGTCGTTAAGTGACGTGCATGAAAAGTTTCTTGTTCACCTTCATACACACCTAAAGTTTGATACCAAGCTAAAGATTCACTGGCTTTGACACCTGCTGGAGATTGTTCTTTTACTTTACGGTCTAAAACGTCTTGGTGACAGCTTAAACAGTCTTCATTGGTTGCTTCATTAATTGCTGGTTGAAAATGGATAGGATGCCATCTGGCACGTTCATAATCTAAATTACCAAATTTACCCGTATCAGCTGCTTGCGCCAATGGAATACAGAGCAAGGCAATGATAAAACTGATATGGGCAAAGGTTGTAGCAATATTTTTCATACGAGTTCACCCCTTTGCGACAATTATAACTTTGTCAAACAAAATAGTAGTTATCCTTCGGTGAGTTAAACATGAAAAAGGGCGCATCCATGCACCCAATTTATACAAAAATACTTATATTTTTATTGTATTGGTAAGGCTCATAGCGACTTAGTAAGACCAGCCACGCATTCCGCCCATGCCGTACATGCCAGACATTCCGCCCATACCGTACATGCCGTTCATTCCACCCATGCCATACATACCACGTTGTTGTGGGTACATACCGTACATGCCAGACATTCCGCCCATACCGTACATGCCGTTCATTCCACCCATGCCGTACATGCCAGACATTCCGCCCATACCGTACATGCCGTTCATTCCACCCATGCCGTACATACCACTCATTGGGTACATGCCGTACATGCCAGACATTCCGCCCATACCACCCATGCCGTACATACCACTC
>JADGDW010000003.1 GCA_016744725.1 Candidatus Albibeggiatoa sp. nov. BB20
TAATATTTCTTATTTGCCTGTTTCTTTTAGCTACTTGCCAAATAATTTGCGTATTTCCCTACGCGCTAATCCTCTCATTCGACCTTCTTTAGAAATTACAGAGCAAGGTATTCCTGCAATTCGCAAATACTTTGAAGCTGGACAAAGGTATGGTTTTTATAGCAACAATGAAATTAAACTCATTTTGGTTGGCAATAGTCGGGCTGGTAAAACATCCATAAGAAGACGATTATTAGGACAAGACTTTAATGAGCAAGAGCAATCCACTCATGGTATTCAGTTTGATACTTTTGAGCTTGCAATAGAAAATGATGTCAAAGTCACTGTGAAATTATGGGATTTTGGTGGACAAGATTTATTTCATGCAACACATCGTTTTTTCTTGACCGAAAGAGCATTGTATTTAGTAGTTTGGGATGTTGAAAATGAAGAAACAACAACTCCACAGCAACCATTTAATGAATTTGATATAAATCATACCGTTGATTACTGGCTGGACAATATCAAATCTTTTGCTTCACATAGCCCAATCATTGTAGTTCAAAATAAAATTGATGAAGCAGGCGAACGTGAATTATCCAACCAATCTTCTTTAAGGCAAGAATATCCTCATATTCAACACTTTCGTCATGTCAGTGCAAAAACAAACCAAGGTATTGATTATTTAAGGAAATCTATTCAAGAATTAATACAGCAATCAAAAGGAGAGGAATACAATCTTATTGGCTATGAAATACCAAATAATTGGTATAAAGTCCGAGAATCTTTGATAAATACATACTACAAGAAAAAATATATAAACTACGACAAATATTGGAATTTATGCAGACGACAAGGTTTAAGTAAAAAAGAAGCTGAAATACTTTGTTGCTTTTTACATGATACAGCCACTATTTTCTATTTTGGTGATATTGAACAATCTAAAAAGATAATTATCACAAACCCAATCTGGGCAGTAGAACAATTGTATGAAATACTGAAACTTGCTGATAAAAAAGGTGAGTTTACCAAAACTGCTATTGATGGAAAACTAACTGATTTTAGCGAATCCGAAAAATTACGATTTATTGACTTATTAAAACGATTTGAGCTTATTTTTGCACATCCAACTGAAAAAGATAGATTTATTGCACCACAATGCTTAGTTGAACAAAAACCAAAACTTTTAAAAGAAGTCTGGCAGTATAAACAACAACATCCCCATATTATCTACCAATACAACTATATTCATAGCTCTATTATGGTGAGATTTCTATCCCAATTTGGACATTTAGCGCTGGATTGGTGGCGTTATGGTATTTTAATTAAACAATGTGAATCAATGGCTTTAGTAGAGGCTGATGAAAAAACAAAACAAGTACGTGTTAGTGTGGAGAAAGGAAGTTCAGAGAATAGAAAACACCTTATTAGAAAAATATTTTTTAGTTTCAGAGATATTAATTTAGAACAAGTAACCGTTAATATTCCTTGCACTTGTGAGGAATGTCAGCAACAAGTAACACCTTATTTATATAATTATTCAGGATTGGAAACTTTAGATAATCATGATATTTCAAACTCCCAATGTCAGAACAGTGGTCTTATGATACCTATTCAAAAGTTACTGTGGTGGAGAATTAAAAACGAAAAAAACATAGAAGGTAAAAAAATAATGCCAAATGAAAAGAAAATATTTTGTTTAAACCACAACTTAACAATAGAATATATTTCTTCAAAAATGCCAAGAAATTGGAAAAAATATATTTTAGCTATAAGTGCTGTTTTTATTTTACTAGGTAATTTTATTATTCAAAAGTGGTACACAATAGGTATTTCTGAAAAAGAATGTAATCTCTCTGTTCAAGTGACAGATCGCTACTCAAAAATAATTGTTGATAATGCAAAAGTGAGCTTATCTATACCAGAAAATCCAATTAATTACACAGATTCAGAAGGCAGGACAAAACTTAAATTTTCTTGTAAATTAGAAGATATTGGAATACGTGTTGAAAAACAAGGCTATGAAATTTACACAAATAACAAAATTACTGTTGAGCCAGAACAAGAAAAGCTTGAACAAATACAAATTATTCCTTTAGCATCTAAAACTGTAAAAGAGGGGTGAAGTCAATAGTCCAAGTTTAAATAACGTACATATAAATGGTGACGTAATTAATATCAATACGGGCAACAACATGGAACAAAATATTAAAAAAGATGATTAATCTCTCCATTTTTTCAAAAAAGGTATAAACATGCAAGCCGTTGAACTTTCACCTCAATTTCAAATACAAATCCCAGAAGAAGCAAGAAAATCATTAAACCTTACTTCTGGGCAAAAATTACAAGTGCTTTTATATCAAGACAGAATCGAATTAATACCTATCAAACCCATGCACGCATTGAGAGGTTTTTTAAAAGGCATTGATACGACTGTTGACCGTGAACCAGATCGCTTATGAAAAATATTGTTGATTCATGTGCTTGGCTAGCCTATTTTGCAGATGAGAAAAATGCACGAATATTTGCTGAACCTATAGAAGATATTGAAAATCTTATTGTTCCTAGCGTTGTACTGACAGAAGTATTTAAGGTAATTTACCGACAAACTGATGAAAATACAGCATTGCAAGCTATTGCTCATATTCAACAAGGTGAAGTTATTCCTTTAGATAATATGCTCTCAATAGATGCAGGTTTCTACGGCGTTCAATATAAGCTACCTTTAGCTGACAGCATTATCTATGCAACATCTAAAAAATACAATGCAATTATTTGGACTCAAGATAATGATTTTAAAGGATTAGAAAATATAAAGTATTATACAAAAACGTAGAATTATCTGCTTGTATCAAGGCATAGGGGAAAATGACTATATTAAAGTGCATAAACAAAATCCTTTGCTCAACTAAAAACTATTTAGGTAAAAATTCATGACAACAGCCATTGATTATCAACAAGATTTTTATGGTTGGCTATTAGAAAGTGCTGACTTGTTAAGAAAAAAGCGGTTTTCAGAATTGGATATTGAACATATTGCTGAGGAGTTGGAAGGGATAGCGCGTAGTGATAAACGACAATTAATCAATCGTTTAGCGGTGCTTTTAGCCCATTTATTAAAGTGGCAGTTTCAACCTGCATTCCGTTCTAAAAGTTGGCAAAGAACGATCAAAGAACAACGTAAACGTATCGCTTTATTGTTGCAAGACAGTCCCAGTTTAAAACATGAGCTTGATACAAAAGTACAAGATGCTTATGAAATTGCAATTTTGTCGGCAGCAAATGAAACTAATTTAGATGAGGATATTTTTCCAAGTTCCTGCGAGTATGATATTGAAGAAATATTAAATTCTGAATTTTATCCTGATTAAACAATCATACCAATACATAATGAATATTTTTAGCGTTTAAACCTTTGGCAAAATTGGTTGAGTTTTGGGTTGATTGATGAACGTAAACTAGGTACACCGTTAGCTTATTTTCCGCAAAGCATAATATAGGAAATTATTGAAAACCATGGTTTTTAAAGAATGATCCTAGATGGTTAATCTTGATAAAATACCGCCAGCCATATCGTTGGCTTGTTAATATCAGTATACTTTACCCGATGTTTTTGATGGGCTTTTATATTAAAAAAATCGCCATGCTTTAATTCCACCTCATAATCCTCAAACTCTACAATTGCATGACCCTCTAAAATAATCACAAACTCATTCTCTTCTTGGTCATACCAAAAACCTTTAGCTGAAATCTGTCCAGTTGAAATAATACGTTCAATTCTGACATGTTTGCACTGAATTAAATCAAGAAAACTTTCTGCTTCTAATGAATTAGGAATATTATCAAAGATGTTATTTAGCATGGTTTTTACTTTTTGATGGAAATAAAAAAATTGCTGTATTGTAGAAATTATTGACTTAAGTCATTTTTTAGCATCTTAAAAACAGTGACTTTTTAATTGTCAATCACCAAGATACCGCTTTATAATCCACTCAGTTTGCATGTAAAAAATATTAACACCAAAAAGGTAGCAATATGTCAAAAATTATCTACGTTGTGCTATTAGCTGTAAGCTTTTGCAGCTTCTCAACAATGTCTATTGCCAATGATGATAATGCGCAAATGACACCGTTTTATCAGCCCTTAGACCAAAAAGCGCCAACTCGACGACGTGAAGCTGGTTTTGCTGATGAGGCTGAAGGAGGAGGGGTCTCAAGGGGTGTTTCGCGTGGCGTATCTCGTGGGGTCTCAAGAGGTGTTTCGCGTGGCGTGTCTCGCGGGGTCTCAAGAGGTGTTTCGCGTGGCGTATCTCGTGGGGTCTCAAGGGGTGTTTCGCGTGGCGTATCTCGCGGGGTCTCAAGAGGTGTTTCGCGTGGCGTATCTCGCGGGGTCTCAAGAGGTGTTTCGCGTGGCGTGTCTCGCGGGGTCTCAAGGGGTGTTTCGCGTGGCGTGTCTCGCGGGGTTTCAAGAGGTGTTTCGCGTGGAAATATCAACAGCTTATCAACGCCAAAAACAGATACAAACTTCGCAGCAATTAAAGGCATGTCCCGAAGCGTTGCGCGTAGTGTTTCCAAAGGTATGACTCGTGATATTGGACAAAAATTATTAGCCACACCCAGCAAAGAAGATAAAGCCCATGACGATCATGCAGTTGATTTAGGAGGATATTTACCATTTCCTAAATTAATTGCACCGATTGTGCCACCGCAGACTGGCTTAACTACAACGCCTAAACCCTCCATTTATTGGTATTTATCTTCGGGTTGGAATGGAGAAATAGAGTTCGCAATTAATAAAATTCATGCGTCTGATCCTGTTTTAGAACTCACTTTAGGCTTGCCAGAAGGTAAAGAAGCCCGTGAACAAGGTTTTCACTCTGTGGATTTAGCCGATTTTGATTTAAGTTTGGAAGAGGGAGTGGAATATGAATGGTTTGTTGCCATTGTGCCTGACCCAATGGAACGTACAGGCGATTTAATTGCCAGTGGAACAATCAAATATATTAAACCTGATGGTGATTTAGCTCGCCAATTGCAAACCAGTGATAATGATGCCTATTTAACCTATTTAAAAAATGGTATCTGGTATGACGGTTTGGCTTTGTTAAATCAGGCGATTGCGGAAACACCTAACCAAACAACCTTACGCGGCCAACGTTCTGCATTGATGCGTCAAGTAAAAATGTCAAAAGTGGCTGATTTTGATGATAAGAGAAAGAATTAAGACTCATTTTTTATCTCGTTATCGCACCAATGGAAATACTTGTCTGAATATAGTAAATATTTGATAATTAAATCTTGTTCCAACGGTCTCCGTTGGAATGCAGCCCAGACGTTCCGCGTCATAAAAAACTACTTATCCTCGTTTATTATTACCACCTAATTTATAAACAGGTTTGCAATAAGTGATTACAAACATCTACAAGTCAAATTGCAATCAATATTAACCAATAAATTCAACGCAAAAAAAAGCCCCATAAAGGGGCAAAAGACAGGTTACTATTAAGGAACAACGAATATATTAGTCAAGTTTAGCTAATTCAGCTTCAACAACTTTAGCTGGTAAAGGAACATAACCGTCTTTTACAACGATTTCTTGACCCAATTTAGATAAAACTAATCTTACAAATTCTTTTTCTAAAGGAGGTAATGGCTCATTTGGTTTCTTGTTTACGTAGACGTATAAGAAACGTGATAATGGGAATTTGCCACTGATAGCCATTTCTTCAGTGGCTGGAATGAAAGGCATACCTGCTTTTTTAGCTAAAGCAACTGGCTTAACACTAGACGTTTTGTAACCGATACCAGAATAACCAACACCGTTTAAAGAAGAGCTGATTGATTGAACAACAGACGCAGAACCCGGTTGCTCGTTTACCGTTTCTTTGTAATCACCTTTACATAAAGCGTGTTTCTTGAAATAACCATAAGTACCAGATACTGAGTTACGACCGAATAATTGAATTGGTTTGCTTGCCCACTCGCCAGTTAAGCCAACATCACCCCAAGTTGAGATGTCTGATTTATTACCACATTTACGTGTTTCAGAAAAAATTGCGTCTACTTGAGCAATAGTTAAGCCTTCAATAGGGTTGTCTTTGTTTACATAAACAGCCACTTGGTCAATCGCAACACGGATTGCAGTTGGGCCATAATTGAATTTTTCTTCAAATGATTGTTTTTCTTTGTCTTTCATTTTTCGGCTCATAGGGCCGAAGTTACTTGTACCTTCAGTTAATGCTGGAGGCGAAGTTGAAGAGCCCGCTGCTTGAATTTGGATATTGACGCTAGGATATTGTTTTTTAAACTCTTCAGCCCACATAGTCATCAAGTTAGCTAAAGTGTCAGAACCAACGCTTGATAAGTTACCAGAAATACCGCTGACTTTAGTGTAGTCTGGTAAACTTGCATCTACACCACCAGCCATGCTAGGTGCAGTAAACATTGTTGCAGCAATAAAGCTTGCTGTAGCAAATAATTTTTTCATTACGACATCATCTCCCATTAGTTCAGGTTGTGTAGGCTGTCAACACCCACAACTGCTGGTAAGGTATAAGAATAGTGTGACATGAGTATTACATTGCTATTTTTGTTGGAAGTTTGCAGAAGAACTAAGCTTGAGTAACAACGGCATTTTTCTTTATATCTCAAGCTTGAATTCCTTGTAAACAGACAGCCTATCTTTATTAAGGATTGGTATGCTGCCTAATCCACAAAGTGTTTTTTCTCAGTTCCATGTCATTTGGGAGTAGGTTTAAAATATTGCTGACTGATGAACCATGCAATGAAAACCCCCAATGCGTTGGCAATCATATCCATTCCATCTGCATGACGTGTACTGGTAAAGCTTTGTAAAAACTCCAAGCCCATTCCCATGCTTAAAAATCCTATCAAACAAATCAGCCGCCCTTTCTTCGTTGGGTACAACAAACTAAACCAGAACATAATGATAAAATAGGCGGTGAAATGTTCTAGTTTATCGATATGGGAAACCGTTTGAATTACCGTATCAATCGGCGGTATTAAAGATAGAATGCAAATAGCCAGCACTAAACTCCAAGCAATTGCAAGCCATAAAGGTTTAAAATGCGACATAACCGTACCAAATTAATAAAAATACACCTAGAATCAAACGATAGATAACAAATGGCAACATACCAATCTGATTAAGTAAACGAATGAATATTTCAATACATAAATAAGCACTGATTGCTGAAATGGTCATGCCTAAGATTAAGGTTGTCCAGTCAACTTCAACATGTTGAGTCAAAAGCAGTGCGGTTTCGTCGATACCAGCAAGGATAATAACGGGAATAGACAGTAAAAATGAGAATCTTGCAGCCGCTTGGCGCGATAAGCCGACTAATAATGCAGCGGTAATGGTGATGCCTGAGCGTGATGTTCCGGGTAACAAAGCAATGGCTTGAGCACAACCAATCAATATAATATCTTGCCACGTCATTTGATATTCATTACGT
Source organism: Candidatus Albibeggiatoa sp. nov. BB20 (assembly GCA_016744725.1). GTDB lineage: Bacteria > Pseudomonadota > Gammaproteobacteria > Beggiatoales > Beggiatoaceae > Albibeggiatoa. The sequence continues at coordinate 7,457 of JADGDW010000003.1, forward strand.
TGTCGTGATGCTCGAGTATCGGCATACCATAGTAATCCACCAAAGATTAACGTTGTCATTGCGATGAGCAGTCCACTGCGTAAATAATCAATCCAGCCTGTCACAGAGATAAGTACACCTGCAATTGCAACGGGAATTGTGCCAACGATCACGCCCCACACTAAGCGGCTTTCTGCTGTGAGCTGTTTGGTTTGCAGGGATTTTATCCAAGCTAAAAATAAAGGTTTTATGTCATAGCGAAAATAAAATATGACGGCAATGAGTGTTCCAACATGGACAGCCACATCAAACGCAGTACCTTGATCTTCCCATGAGGTAAATTCTGGCACTAGAATCAAATGGGCAGAACTTGAAATAGGTAAAAATTCAGTGAATCCTTGCAGCAGGGCTAAGGTAATGATTTGCCAAATATCCAAACTAAGCCTCTAAGGTCAATAGTGAGCGGAGTATTAGGATATAAGAAACGTTTTGCAACGACAAGCCGCTTGTTTCAAAATTTAAGGTTATATATAGAGTTCATTTGAAATTTATCTCAAACCCTTGTAAAAGAAGAATCAGCCATTTATGGGAAGTTTGGTTTTGCATCTATCAAAGTAAGATAAATTGTTGAGCGTTTCATAATATGAATAGAGCAATGTATTCAAAGCAGATTTTATACAGCTTTAACACAAAAAAAGAGCAACCTGAATAATCAAGCTGCCCTTTTAAAACGAATCAATAAATTGATTTACAAGTAAGTGAAAACACAAATATTCTCACTTATTTCTGTAAATTAATCTTCTCGGCTACGTTGGTTTTGCTGAGTTGCTAAATGAGGTGTATAACGAACATTGGAAGCATATTCATTATATTTTTGAATCATTTCTGCATAAATGTCAGGATTTGCCGCAGAAACGTCATTTAACTCTCTAGGATCATCTTTAAGGTTATATAAAGCCCATTCTTGAGCTTCGCCTTGACCCCAAGGTGCATCACCTAATTTCAAGATTTTCCAATCACCCATGAATAAAGCACGGTTAATTGTGCCGTATAATTCAAAGCCAATACCGTCTTTTTCTCCATATGCTTTGTCTGCTGCGCCACTAAACACTGCACGGAATGAACGACCATCTAATGGGAAAATGAAACGTTCGCCTTCAGCGTTATATGCGAAAGAAGGATTAGGAGTAGCATCTTTATAAGCGACAAGTGTTCCAGGAGCTACATTTTTCTTAATTGGATGCTTAACATGTGCATAATCTAAGAATGTTGGGAATACATCTAATGCAGACATGAACGCATCGGATTTTACATTTTTAAGAATATTAGCACCCATGATAATCGCAGAAGCACGTAAACCACCTTCAGCCATTGTTGCTTTAGCTGCAAAATGAGGTGTTGCTGATACTTGTGCCCAACCTGGAGGCATGGTTAATAATGATTTAGGTAAACCCATACCTTTGTAACAATCTTTTTGGGTAATATCTTCAGGACTATCAAGGTCTGCTTGGAGGCAATTAGTAATACCTATAGTTGGATACCAATCTGTATAACGTTTCTGCATATCACGATCTTGATCGTCAGCACCATTATCACCAAAGAATAAGAAGATAGTGTTTTCATATTCTCCAGTACTTTTCAAATAGTCCATGAAACGCTGTATGTTGAAATCCATATACTCAATCATGCCAGCATAAATAGCCATTTTCTTAGCATAAACAGCTTGTTCATTAGCATTTAAATCATCCCAAGCAGGAACAACAAGCACATCATTTCCATTAGCATCTTTTTTAGTATGATTCCATCTTGCAGGTAATTCTAAACCAGCAGGGATAATACCGTCAGCCACCATTTGATCAAAACGTTGTTGACGAAGTACGTCCCAACCTGCTTGATAAATAGGTAAGTATTTCTCTGTTAAATCAACAGGAGCTTGTAAAGGGGCATGAGGAGCTTGATAAGCAAAATGGGCAAAAAATGGTTTACGTTCTGCATCTGCTTGACGATCTGCTTCAATATTATTAATCATGAAGTCAGTATAGTCACGCGTTGAATAGAATACTTCAGAAACTTGGTACTTGTCTGCGTAACCAACTAAAGCATCAGCAGCCGCACGAGTGACTGCAACTTCTTCTTTTGATGGTAATTCAGCAAGCTCACCTTGTTGAGTATAATGAGTATAAGGGAAGTTTGGGCTAAAACCGATATGGTCAAAGTTACTGCCTGCGCCTTCTAACAATGCAAAGGTTTTTTCAAAACCACGGTAATAAGGACGGAAGCCTTTATTTTCACCTAAATGCCATTTACCAATCATATAAGTATGGTAACCTGCATCTCTTAATACAGTTGCAATAGTGACAACACGTTGGTTTAAGTGGCCTTCATAGCCATCACGACCAATGTTTTTGGTTTCAGTGAATTTAGGATTATTGGCTTCACCATCTGCATTTATTGTATTATCAATGATTTCAATATCTTCAGGTACTGCTTCTGTGAAACCATATTGATTTGTAGCATTTTTGATTGTTTGAGGTAATAATTTACCATCCATCGTGCCTAAACCATTACGGTGATTATCAACACCACTTAAGGTAATAGAACGAGTTGGAGAACAAGAAGCATGACTATGGAAATTAGTTAATAATGTGCCTTCTGCTGCCATTGTATCTAGAGTAGGCGTAGTCATTTCGCCGCCAAATGGTGCAATATCATTGTAACCTAAGTCATCAGCTAAAAAGATAACAAGGTTAGGTTGGTCAGTTTTCTCTGCAGTCACATCAGTAAACGCAGAGCCAACAGTAGATAATAAATTGTTGTCGCTAGGCGTAGTACCTGGAGCAGTAAAAACAGCATGAACTGAGTATTTACCTGCAACACCTTCACCTAATGGAATGCCTGCATTTCCCGGCGCTAATGTTTCATCAATATCAATTGTGCCTTCAGCAATATTTTCACCTGCTGTGAAAGGGCCTACAGTACAATCTGTGCTTGCATCTGTACACGAACCCGTTGGCGTAACATAAATATTGTCACCTGCTTCAGTGGTGAGATATACCCATAAGTCAGCAGGTTGTCCATCTGTATTATCTGATGGAGTCACATGCAAATCAATATGAAGTGCATCATCAAATTTATGAGTAGGTTGAGTTTCAACCTGAATTGTCGCTTGGGCAGATGCCAAAACGGGAACAAAACCAGCACATAATGCCAGCGATTTAAGATGTTTATGCTTCATCTATAATAGCCTCCAGGGTTTGGTTAATTTTGAGTGCGAGCTAATATTACTTGACCTGTAACACCAACCATTAATGAACTCAAAATTATTTAATTTCAATTGTTTATTGCAATTCACTACCAATGGCTGATAAGTGGACTACATTGTTATACAGTGGATACTTGCACCCCTCTATTGTATTCAAAATAAAGAAATGCACAAGTCACAATCAACGTAATATTGATTAAGCAACCTTAAAGGATTGTGTTTTAAGAAATTATTATATAGTTCAATTATTTTTTATCACTCTGCTGTCGTATTTTGCGTATTATGTAACGAATATTATTTATAAATAACTTTCCAAACCAAAATAGCTAAACCCATTCCAATCAACTGCATAACAATAAAAACGCTGCCATCTATTAGGTTGAATACCCGCAGCAGAATAAGTAAACATACGTGCAACAGTAACTTGAAGATTAGTAAACATAGTACTGGATGTCATGAGTAGCTCGCCTACAACCAATAATCCAACCACTAAACTGATGCGCTGCGAACCCTGTTTGACTAATAATAAAATAGCTAAAACAATATAAGAATACCAGATATTTCAGCAAAATAAGCCACTCCACTATGATTAACAGCCAAGATTTATAACAAAGTAGGCAATCTATCATAAAACATTATAATGAGCACCCAACATTCCGATCAAAACACCACTGAATTGAGCACTCAAATAAATCAATGAATTTCGGGCGGATAAACATTGCAATACAAACATACACAGACTCACAGCAGGATTAAAATGCGCACCGCTCATAGGCGCAAGCATTTCGATTAAAGCAAATAAAACAAACCCAACGGCTAGCGCATCCGCCATTACAATGTCCGCCTCAATAATATGGTGAAATAAAATCACGGGGCAATTGCAGCCAATACTAAAAATGTAGAGCCGAAAAATTCTGCAACCCATTGGACATAAGGAGTAAATTGTTTGTAAGACCTGTTTTTAACAGTTTAGTTGAAAAAGATTATTGCAAACATTTGATGCTATCAACATATAGAGACCAACCTTTATAACTATTGGGAGTACGCGCTGCACCGCCTAAAGCAACAGAGTCTAAACGACCAATAACTTCCAAACCTGTTAAACAAGGGATCGTCTGTGAGCTAAGTAAAATTACTTGCTGTTCCCCAACATTCATATAACTTTGAATCGAAGCTTGAGGAGCATCTGTTTGTTGCATATTAGGCATCAAGGGGAAATTGAGCATTGGCGCAGGTAAAATTTGATGCGGTGCAGGAATATAACCCCGTAATTTAACCGTTTTGTCATCGCAGACATCCCAACTTTTAGGCGTGAGCGAGCATAAATTACTTTGAGTCACAATCTGGCTAAAATGATTGTTGATTTGCTGCATAAATTGTCTGTTTTTTGCCGTTTGCTTACCTGAAACCGTGACATAGACCGTTTCTTTTTCCGCATGACATAAAATCGCAGCATAATACGGTGGGTCTTGAGCAAAGACAGTGGTATTGTCCACCGTTTTAATATCCAGAAACTGCAAAGCTTGTAACGCAGCCTGACCTTGTTTTAAACATTCACTTTGGCGCATATTTGGAATATCTATTAATTGCGTGGTCAAGGGTGATGCCGAGAGTTGCATCGAGAATAAAATAAATAGACTCACTAACATACGATATGGCATAAACATCTGATCCATCCTTATTTAATTTTTACGCCATTATTCTATGCTAATCGTTCAAACCACGGCAATGTTAACGACTAGATATTTCGTGCGGGTTGCAGTTTGTCAACTAAATATAGCATTTTTAAATAAATTCAACTTGTTTCCTATTTGTTATAGTTTTCTGCTTCTATATTACAAATATATCCAGTAACAAATTGTTTTTAATGCTATCTTGTTCAATAGCAACAAGTTACAATTTAAATTATTTTTGTATCTATAGGAAATATTTATGGTACAGCCAATACCGCCACAGAAAAATTCTTATAAAGATTTGATTATCATTACAATGATTTCAGTATTGATATTTTTTTTAGCCAGTTTAATAGATGCATTCGAGCTGTTTTTTGAATTTTCACGGGCGCATGATAATTGGGAATTAGATGAGATTGTGATGGTATTGATTATTATCGCTTTTAGCTTGGCTATATTTTCTTGGCGACGTTGGTGTGAGTTAGGACAAGAATTAAAGTATCGTCAGTGGATTGAGTCTCAATTATATGCGGCTAAGCAGCGAGCAGAAGTAGCCAATCATGCAAAAAGTGAATTCTTAGCCAGTATGAGCCATGAACTCAGAACACCACTTAATGGGATTTTAGGTTATGCACAAATTCTTCGACGTGATAAAACCCTAACACATCAGCAACAAAATGCTATTTGTACTATGCAACAATCAGGGGAGCATTTACTCACACTGATTAATGACGTTTTAGATTTATCTAAAATCGAAGCAAATAAAATGGAGCTACATACTGAGACGTTTCAATTCAAGACCTTTCTCGATGGTATTGTCGGTATGACACAAATCCACGCTCAACAAGAAATCAAATTTAATTATGAGTTTAGCTCTGATTTACCTGATGCTGTGAATGGTGATGAAGTACGTTTACGCCAAGTATTAGTCAATTTATTAGGCAATGCCGTTAAATTTACCAAACAAGGACAGGTTCAGTTTAATGTGAGTTGTCAGAATCATGAGATTCATTTCCAAATACAAGACTCTGGTCTTGGTATTGCAGCTGAATCTATCGACACTATTTTTGAGCCATTTAAACAGGCAGGACATAATACTTTTACCGAAGGCACAGGTTTAGGACTTCCGATTAGTCAACGTTTTGTCAAAATGATGGGGGGCAAGATTAAGGTGAATAGTACACTTGGCGAGGGGAGTTGCTTTGAATTTAGTGTGTCATTGCCAGAAGCCATAGATTGGCAATCTGAACACATTCAAAAACAGCAAGTCATTGGTTTTAAAGGTTCGCCACGTAAAGTTCTCATTGTTGATGATAAAGTATCTAATCGGATGGTTTTAGTAAGCTTATTGAAGCCTTTGGGGTTTGAAATACAAGAATGTGAAAATGGACTACAAAGCATTAATCTTGCACAACGTTTTTTACCTGATGTGATTATTATGGATTTACTTATGCCTGTGATGGATGGGCTTGAAGCCATGCGCGAAATTCGTAAAATCTCAGCTTTAGAACAGACTATTATTATTGGTGCATCGGCTAGTGCATTTGATAAAGATCGCTCCAATTGCTTTAATTCTGGTTGTGATGATTTTGTTATTAAACCAATTCAAGTCGATGAATTATTAAAAAAATTAGGTATCCATTTGGAACTTGAATGGCAATATGAAGAAGCTGTGTCATTGGTGAAAACAGATAACCAACAAACAATGACTGTACCTCCAATTGATTCAATCCGCTCCTTACATCAAAATATTATCAATGGTGAAATTGATGCGATTAGTGAACAAGCCGCACAATTGATGCGCCAAGCAGAATATCAAGCATTTGCCCAAAAGCTACAACAATTAGCAGATGAGTTTGATCTAGACCAATTAGAAGCGTTTATTGAACCTTATTCACGGTAAACGAGGTGATAATGGATATTCAAAACAGCAGTTTACTGTTAGTAGATGACGTGCCAACCAATTTGAAGGTACTGTTTAATTATCTAAAACAATGTGGCTTCAAAGTCAGAGTGGCCAACAATGGTACAAAAGCACTAGAACAAATTGAGCGTTTACCTCCTGATTTGATTTTACTTGATGTAATGATGCCTGATATGAGCGGATTTGATGTGTGTCGAGAACTGAAAGCCAATACTCAAACCTGTGATATTCCTGTTATTTTCATGACGGCTAAAACAGAGTCCGTTGATAAAATACAAGGCTTTGAGGCTGGAGCGGTTGATTATGTCACCAAACCAATTCAGCAAGATGAGGTACTGGCTCGAATTACCACTCATTTAACAATCAGAGAATTACAAAAATCATTGCAACAAAAAAATCAAGATTTAGAAGCATTTGCTCATACGGTTGCCCATGATATTAAGAATCCTGTGAATGCAATCACGGGCTATACTGAATTATTGATAGAAGATTTATCCGATAGTTTGGATACAGACTCACTGGATATTCTGAAAAAAATTTATAGTGCAGGTGAAAATATTACCAATATTACTGATGCACTCTTGTCTTTATCGAGTATTAATCAACAGCAAGTCACAATGCAAGCACTGGATATGGCAGATATTGTAGCGAATGTACAAGCCCGTTTGGCTAAAGTGATTACAGATTTGCAAGCGGAATTGATATTGCCCACACAATGGCCAGTTGCCTTAGGTCATGCACCATGGATTGCAGAGGTATGGGCGAATTACATCAGTAATGGTTTAAAGTATGGAGCTAATCCAGCCCGCTTGGAACTTGGTACAATTGAGTTAGACAATGATTTTGTTCAGTTTTGGATTCAGGATAATGGAAGTGGTTTAAGTTTAGAGCAGCAGCAAAAATTGTTTATTCCGTTCACTCGGGTGAATCAAGCGAATATTGAAGGGCATGGTTTAGGTTTATCCATTGTGCAGAAAATTGTTACTAAATGCGGTGGTCAAGTTGGGGTTGAAAGTAAGCAAGGTGAAGGCAGTCGCTTTTATTTTACTCTGCCAAAACTAAGTTCAAATTAGGAAGCGTTTTCAATTAGCAGAACAATTATAAAATAGAAACTTTCTGTCTGACTTTATTTTCAAGGCTAAGATATGCAAATAGAAACTCAAGATCATAAGATTTTGTATTCTATAAAAGATGTTAATGAGAATATTTTCTTTTCTTATAAAAAACGTTTTTTTGATTTAAGTGATTTAGATATGACAAATGCAAATCTACCGAATATAGTTGCAGAAGGGCTTATTTGTATGGATAGTAAGTTTATCAATGCAAATTTAGCAAATACCGATTTATATATGATGATGGCATGTAATACAGATTTTACTCATGCTAATTTATCTAACTCTATTTTATGTGGTTCAAACCTCGAAGGTGCAATTTTTAAAGGCGCAAACCTAGAAAGAGCTGATTTAGGTAGAGATAATCTGGGTGATACAACACGAATGCAAAATGCAAATTTTGAAGGTGCGATATTCAAAGATGCTGAATATAATAGTAATACTATTTTTCCTGCTCAATTTAACCCTCAGAGTCATGGAATGATATTTGTTGAATGAATTACCATAGAAATTTGTTTATTATCCTTAAAGTAATTACTCACATAACACATCATTTTTATTCAATAACTTGTACTATATACAAGCAAGATTCTATTCTCCACATCTAAATAAATATAAAATATTCTATTGATAATCATCTAGCAAAGGGCTTTAATGAAAAATATTTTTGAAGAAATATCAAATTTATTTTATACAGAATTACTAACTCTTCTATGTGATTTTAACGATCATGCACTCTGCAAATATGATTCAGTCCATAGTAAAAACCTAGAAAATTTCAAATCAAAGTTTGTTTTCATCGATATTGAACATTCTATACCATATATCTATGAGCAGCTCTTTAGTATTAAATACCAAGAAGACATTATCAATGAATTACGTATATTATTAGATGTACTAAAAAAAGATGCTTCTAATAATCACCCTGTTTTTAGTGATATTGAATTCTTGCAAACTATTATATCTACAGCATTGTGGAAATATGAGATACCAATACAACGAGAATTAGAAATTTTTGCGAGAGAATTTGACCGAATTGATGATCCAGCAGAAAGACTTCGAATTATTTCAAAGTTAAAAAATAATAAATTAATTTATTATTCTCGAAAAGAAAAATGACTCTGCTATCTTAATTTGAAAATGGAGGTGAACAAACCATCGAAATGATATTGTTTGCCGTAAAGGAGTTTAACACTGGCTCTGATGTTGTTGCAATTTGTATGGCCATATCTACTGACGGAGGCTCTTTACAAGGGATAATCAGTAATGTACAAGTATTTTACACTATTAAATAGTATTGATAATGGCACAACTGCTCCGGGGCAAAATTCTAGTGAGTTTGGTGTTACCTTTTCCATGGTGGATATGACAGGTCCTTTTGGTTATCATTTAACTCGACGTTTGATGACTTTATGCCGTGAATATGAGATTCCTTATCAGCATGATGTTTTTAAATACTATCGTTCTGATATTGCTACTGCGTTAGAAGCGGGCTATCACACCTAGTCGTCATGGATTCCCTACTCTACCCATTTAAGCTGTTTTACACTAAACAATCATTGGTGAACTGTGTAAGCCATGATTCATTGAGCTAAAAGGCAGGCTGTTCATTTTATATATGAAGAAAATAACATTGTAAAATGAATGACCTAGCCTTTAATGAAAACCCAAAGACATCACATTTTTAACTTAGCTATTCCAGTGCCACAGAACAATATTCTCACGATGCTTGTTAATAAGACCTTTTAACGTTCTTGGGTCTTTAATCCCTGCAATTTCGAGCTCAAACCTAGAGTTTGAAGCACTAACAATCCGCATTGTACCCACGTTAAATAAGCTTTGAATGAAGGTCTGTTTAATCTTAATATCTCGAATATTGTTATGAAAGACTTCACTAATATGGCGTGAGAAAAACCCTTTTTGCAAAATAATCCGTTTTTCAGTAACCGTCAATGTAACGAATAAAGTGCTAAGCCACCAAAACAATAGACACAACGCACCTGAAGCAAATAGAGCACCTCCAATAATCCAGCTAAAATCTTTGATAACCAAAGGCAATATTAAACCTGACAATGTGAGAATTTTACAGAAGCTGAAAGAAAAAGGTTTATATTTAAACATTGCAGGATGTGATATGAATAAGGTTTTTTCGTCCATTTGTGCCTCGATAAGATGAGTTAACCACATGATGCTCTATTCATAGGCTCTCTTCGATCAAGAAACAAGAGCAAACAAAATATTTTCGCAAAAAAATTAAGGATGTTGAAATGTTTAATAACTATTGATAGCTTAAGTTTAATTTATCAGCTTTGAGTTTTGTTTGTAATTACAAAATGAGTCCAACCCAATAAAAATAAATAATGAGATGATTCGATTGATAGCTTGAATAAACTAAGGGCAAATACATGGTAACATCGCTTGCTTTAAAGGTATTTAGGTTATACTACGACCATTCTGAATAATAAAAATAATACATTGTTATGAGTAGGCAATCCCGTTTATTTATAAACATTCAGAATTTTTTAATTTTAATCCAGTTCCACAAAGGAGGAATGGTATGAAGTTGAAAACATGGATACTTGTTTTGGCAATGACAACGCCGATTTCAGTTATTGCAGAACCTGTCGCAACTGTGGATGGTGTTACATTAGATAGTACTTTGCTTACAGCACAAGTTCATCAAACATTCGGGCTAGAAATACCGATTCCACAAAGCAATACGCCACAATATAATATGTTAATTGAAGAATTGATTGGGCGTGAAATTTTAGTGCAACAGGCTTTAAAAGCAGGCTTGGACAAGAAACCAGAGGTCATAGCAAATATAGATAATGTACGCCGTACTGCCTTATCAGCGGCTTATATGCAACATTGGATGCAAACGAATCTGCCTTCGGATGACGTTTTAAAAGCTGAATATGAACGCCAATCCCAAATGCCACCTCCAACTGAATATAAAACCCGTCATATCGTGGTTGCAACTGAAGCAGAAGCCAATCAATTATTAGGGCAAATCAATACAGGTGCAGATTTCAGTGCTTTAGCACAACAACACTCACTACATCCATCGAAACAGGAAGGAGGTGATTTAGGCTGGTTAACTTTGCCTATGATGTTACCACCTTATGCACAAGCAATCATGGGTATCACAAAAGGTGAGCTGGTTGAAAAGCCTATTCAAAGCCCGATGGGCTGGCATATTGCAAAATTGGAAGATTCACGCCAAATGCAAAAACCCAGTTTTGAGGAAGCCAAACCAAGATTAATTAAGATATTACAAATGTCTGGCTGGCAACAACATATCATGCAATTACATAGTCAAGCTGAAATTGAACGCCCATAAATATATTTGAATAAACCGTGCGCTTACAAATAATCATAAGCAGCACGGTTGCTTGTTAAACATTATCCAGTGCATGATTTAATTTTTCAGCTAAAAAAGTCACATGAGGTTGTGATAGCATCGATAAATGATCGCCCGGTACGTTGTACACCATTACAGGCTGTTGTATAAATTGTTGCCAGCCCCAAGCAGGGTCTTGCAAAATAGCTATATTGGTGTCTGAATGCACCCCTGTTTTAGTTCTGAGCAATGCCACTTTTGCAGCTAATTTAACTTGTTGCGGCTCACAATATTTCATCATGGCTAAGAAATTACTTTTAAACACAATTACATAACCAATAAACTGTTCTAGTGATGTATTGGGTGGTAAAATCCCCGCTTTTTCTAACTGCTGTTTGAAGTATTCATAACGTTCTTGCGAACTCAAGGGTAATAAATCTTCTCTTTTCACTCGCATTCTTTTCTTGGTCATTAACTCAGCTTGCTCAGAATATTCAACAATCCATGTCACCTCATCCCAATGATGACAAGCATGATCCTGCCCACCTTGAAATGAAGCATCTAAATCTAAAATAGCTAACAATGCCACTTTATCGCCTTGCTGTTCCAATTGGCGTGCAATTTCAAATGCCACAAAACCACCAAATGAGTGACCACAAATATAATACTCTCCTGTGGGTTGAGCTTGTTTGATATGCTCAATGTGATGTGCTGCAATCGCTTCAATCGTATCTAAAGGTGTGGATACACCATCTAAGCCCTTGGATTGTAAACCATAAAATGGGTGTTCGATTCCAAGTAGATGCGCTAAGTTGTAATAATATAATACGTTACCGCCTGCCCCAGGGACACAATATAAGATAGGTTTTGTGCCCTCAGATTGGATTTTAACCACAGGTTGCCAATCAAGCACTTGAATTTTATCTCGTACGATATCCGCTAAACCTTTGATAGTCGAACCTTCAAACAAAGTGGCTAAAGGTAAATTTTGCCCAAATTGTTGTTGAATTTTAGACATTACCCGAATTGCTAATAATGAATGCCCTCCCAACTCAAAGAAATTATCTATGATGCCAATGGGTTGGACGTTTAACACTTCTTGCCAAATTTCGACTAACGCTTTTTCTATATTGTCACGTGCAGGCTGCAAATTATTGGTATCTCGATTGGAATGAATATCCATTGCCAACAAGGCTTTTCGATCGGCTTTACCATTCGGTGTTAATGGAATCTGATCCAATAGTACATAATGTGCAGGACTCATATAATTAGGTAACTGTTGTTGTAACCTTTGTTTTAAGTCTATAACCAAATTTTGTTGATAAACACCTGACTGTTGTAATGGCGCATTAGCATAGGTTTGATAACCTATTGTAATATCAGGTTTTGCAAATTCTGCTAAGCATTTAATTGTGACTTGTTTGAATACTGCGGAAAATTGTCCCCATTCATCAGTATTAAGCCAAGAAATTTCAATTTGATAGCCTAATTCTTCTGCTAATTGATATAAAGCTTCAGGATTTATGCTGACTGCTTTATCAAATTGTTCTCTAAATTCAGCAATGCTTGGTCGAGTCTGTTCTTGATTCAGTTGTTGCAATAAAGCATTTTCTTCTACTAAACGTAAATTACTTATTTCACGTAATCCAAATATTTTTGGCTGTTTTTCGCTCAAATATTCACGAATTGCAGTTAAATCCCATTGCGGTTGCCAATCTTGCCATTCAACCTTGCATAATTCAGGAGCTTGCCCAATATGCAATACTACATCAAAACGAAATTTGGTTAACTCATTATAAAATTCACCACGTTTAGGATAAATTTCAATATGTTGGATACGTGGATATTGTGCCTGCAATGCGGTAAAGAAATGCGGATCAATCACCAATTCTTCTTCTTGGGCTAATTGCTTGTTAATCCGTTGTTTTAACTCGGCTAAATTGACTTTATCATTGGTCTGATATAACTGTACAGAAGCGTGATAATTTTCCAATAAACTAAAACTACGAATATCACCAACAAAAACTCTTCCGCCATCTTGTACTGTTTCAACAGCTTGTTTTAATACATTAGCAAAATATTGAATACTAGGGAAATGTTGTACAACAGAATTAATTACTAAGGTGTTATAAGTCTCTTTTGCAATTATACTAAAATCATCTGCAGGGGCTTGTTGCAACGATACATTCTTTAACTCAGGATGAGATTTTTGCAATTGACTGACATGAGCAACGGCTTCAGCCGATAAATCTAAACCTAAATAGGCTCGACAACACGGTGCAATCCGAGATAACAACAAACCTGTACCGCAACCAATTTCAACAATATTTTGAGGTTTTAAAGCTAAAATCCGTTGAACCGTATATTTAACCCATTCTTGCATTTCTATATCGGGAATTGCCTTACTTGTATAACTGCTATTCCAACCTGCAATATTAAAATCAGTTGCCTGTTCATCCACCTCACCATAAGTATGATGATAAATTTCTGAAACTTGTTCGACATAAGCTGATTCTTGGCTTGCATCCTGCTCAGCTTCAGGAACAATAAAAGCAATTAATTGTTTATCTTCAATTTCATTACCTTCTTGCACTAACATCATACATTCATTCACTTGTGGCGATTGGCTGATGACAGCTTCAATTTCACCTAACTCGATTCTAAAACCGCGAATTTTAACTTGATGATCCATACGTCCTAAATACTCAATTTCACCTTCTGGTAACCATCTGGCTAAATCCCCAGTTTTATACAATTTATTCGTGGTTGTAATAGTAAATGGTTCAATGGCTTGATTTGATTTAGAATTAAACAAAAGACCTATTTTTTGGATTAAATTTAAATCTGGTTCTGGTTGAGGAATAATTAAAGTTTCAGGCTGTGCTAAAGGATTATCAATAAATTTCTCAGTCGACAGTTCAGGACGGTTATGATAGCCACGTGCCACACCAATTCCTGCAATGTGCAATTCACCTGAAATTCCAATCGGTACAGGACGTAACTCATTATCTAAAATATGGATTTGAATGTTATTAATCGGTTTGCCAATTGGTACAGTATGACATTTTTCATCTGCTTGACATTGCCAATAAGTCACATCAACGGCTGCTTCTGTAGGTCCATATAAATTATGCAATTCGACATTGGGAAATGCTTCAAAAAACTTATTTTGCAAATCCACAGGCAAGGCTTCACCACTACAGAAAACTTGACGTAATGAACCACATTGACTTAATCCATCAGTTTGTAGGAATAATTGCAACATTGAAGGTACAAAATGTAATGTTGTTATCTGTGTCTGCTGAATTAATTGCGCTAAATAAGCGGCATCTTTATGCCCTTCAGGTTTGGCAAAAACCAGCTTTGCTCCAGCCAATAATGGCCAGAAAAACTCCCATACCGAGACATCAAAACTAAACGGCGTTTTCTGTAAAACAGTATCTTTCTCAGTTAATTGATAAGCATCTTGCATCCACAATAAACGGTTACTAATAGCCAAATGTGGATTCATTGCACCTTTAGGTTTACCTGTTGAACCCGAGGTATAAATCATATATGCCAATTGATTAAGCTCAATAGGTAAATTTAGATTTTTACGGGATTTTTTAGCAATTTTGTTCCAATCGCTATCTAAACACACAATTTGACTTTGATGCTCAGGCAAACTATCTAATAAATATTGTTGCGTCAGTAACACAGGCGGCTGTGCATCCTGCAGCATAAACGCCACTCGATCCGCAGGATAAGTCGGGTCTAACGGTACATACGCTGCGCCTGCTTTCAAAATCCCCAGCAAACCTATCATCATTTCTAATGAACGTTCAACATAAATACCCACAAAATCCTCAGTTTTTACGCCTAAGTCACCTAGATAGTGTGCGAGCTGATTGGCTTTTGCGTTCAGTTGTTTATAGGTTAAATGTTGATTTTGATAGATTGCCGCAATTGCATTCGGTGTGGCTTGTACTTGGCGTTCAACCAATTGATGTAAGCAGGCATGTGGATAATCTTTGTCTGTGCTATTCCATGCAGCCAATTGATTTTGCTCTGTTTCAGTTAACAACATTGGAATACTGACAGGCTGATCTTTATTTTCAAATAAATGGCTTAAAGTTAAACTCAGATGCTCAAACAAACGTTCAATATCACTCGATAAAAATTGATTTTCATCATAAATAATTTGTACTGATAATTCATCTTGGAATAAAGAAAAGACTAAAATCAGTGGACTGTTTGCATGTTCATCGGTTTTAGGATTACGAAGCTGCAAAGTTTCACTGCCCGTTGCCAGCGATTCATCAAGCGGATAATTTTCAGTCACCACGACACTATCAAATAAATTGACACCTGCGGGTAAGTTGCTCCATTGTTGAATATCCACCAGAGATTCATAGCTAAATTCGGCACGTTCAATTTGTTCTGATTGCAATTGTGCTAGCCACTGTTTTACTGTTTTCTGGCTATCAATTTCAATATACACAGGCATTGTATTGGCAAATAAGCCAACCATGGATTCAATTTGTTGTAGTTCCGCAGGTCGACCCGATACCATGCTGCCAAATAACACTGCTTGATTGCGACTATAACCAGCCAATACCAATGCCCACGCAGCTTGTACTAAAGTATTCAAAGTAACGTGTTGTTCACGGGTAAAATCTTGTAGTACTGATTTAATTTGTGTTGAAAAATTAAACTGCTGTCCTATATAACGCGTTTCATTTTCATCAAATTGTGCTTTTTTAATTGATAATGATGTTGGTGCGGTCACTGAAGCTAATGTTTGTGTCCAATATTCTTGGGCTTTTTGTTTATCAAGCTGTTGTATCCATTGAATATATTGTTTAAATGCGGGCAAAGTGGGTAACTGTGGTGCATTTCCTTCAGATAGCGCACGATAAATAGCTAATACTTCTTGTAACACAATAGGAAATGACCAGCCATCTAAAATAATATGATGATGACTCCAAATAAAATGATATTTATCTGCACCTAATTTGATGATATGGCAACGCATTAAGGGTGCTTGATCTAACTTAAACCCTGTTTTTTTATCTTGCTGTAAAAATTGGGATAATTTCTCATTTTGAGTTGTGCTATCATCAGCTTGCCAGTTCTGTTCATGCCAATTAAGTTCAGCTTGTTTAAGCACGATTTGCAAAGGTTGTTCTTGATTACCCCATGCGAATAATGTACGCAATACAGGATGGCGTTGTTGCACTTCAGCCCATGCTTGTTTGAGCCATACAAGATTGACTTGCTCAAGTTCAAAGTGAATTTGTACAAAATAGCTTAAGGTATCAGGTGAATATAAACTATCGAATAACATACCTTTTTGCAGTGGCGATAATGGATAAATTGCCTCAATATTGCGATGGCTTGCTAATGGTTGCAATAAAGCATCTAAGGCCGTTTGAGTAAACTGAACATCAGGGAAATCAGAAGGCGTATAAGCACCTACTGTATTGGATAAACAGTGATTAATCAGATTTTGCAAATGGGCTACATAGTTTTGTACCAGTTGTTCAATATGTTCAGGCTGGTGAAATGCTTGGCTATAAACGCAATTAACTTCTAACTGTCCATCAAGTACAATCAACCCAAAATCAAGTAAATAGGCTCGCTGATTGCCTTGGTCATAATAATAAGTTTGCTTTTCAACCTGTATTCCTGAAAATAGACCATTTTGCATTCCCTGCTCAAATTGACCTAAATAGTTGAAGCTGATTTGTGCAGTTGGTAGATTATGCAATTGTTGCTGAATTTCACTATTTTGATTGAGATAACGCAAAATCCCATAACTCACGCCATTATGTGGAATTGCGCGGAGTTGTTCTTTAATTGATTTAATTTGATGTTCAATAGCTTGTTTTTGTTCAATTTGCAATGCCACAGGATACAAGCTCGTAAACCAGCCCACAGTTCTAGACAAGTCAAGCTGTTCCATACCATCGTCTATAATTTCACGTCCATGCCCTTCTAAATCGACTAGAATAGTGCTCTTTTCCATCCAATCCGATAAAGTTAACGCCAGTGCAGTGAGCAAAATATCATTGATTTTGGTGTTATACGCTGGTGAAACATCTTGTAATAAATATGTTGTTTGTTCAGCAGATAATCTTAATGAAATTTCTGCACTAGATTGCACTGTATTGTCAGCAGCTTGAGCTTTAAAATCGATGGGAATAGAGACATTAGATGAAATTTGTTGTAACCAAAATCCAGCATCATGTTCCAATTTTTCCACGGTATTTTGTAAATAAATTGCCCAATCTTGGAATGCCGTCGTTTTAGCAGGAAGTTGAACCGTTTTCTGCTGCTCAAGCTGTTGATATATTGTTGCAATATCTTCTAATAAGATACGCCAAGATACACCATCAATCGCTAAATGATGGATAATAATAGCTAAATGATGTTGTTGTACATTTTGGAATAATACGGCTTTAATTAACTGTGCTTTTTCAATATCAAGGCTGGCTTGTAAGAGAGAAATACGTGCTTGCATTGCAGCTTGTTGGCTTTGTGTATCTAATTCAGCAATGTTCTCAACTTCCAAATGAAAATCAGCGGCTTGTTTTAAACTGTATTGTTTCCATTCGTTAGTAGCAATTTTTTGAAACTGCACACGTAATATATCGTGATGTTGTAATAGATACCGTATACTTTGTTCTAATAAATCCACTTGTATGTCATTGGTAACTGTCAATATTAGCGATTGATTATAATGATGTGGATTGGTTAAATTCTGCTCAAAAAACCAGTGTTGAATCGGCGTTAAAGCAATTTCTCCTGTTACTAAATCTTGTTGGGTTTGCGCGGTTTCAACTTTATTAACTTGCGATACCAATGCTGCAATAGTTTGATATTGAAAGATTAAGCGGGGTGTAAGTTTGATTTGCTGTTGGTTTGCGCGTGCTACCACTTGAATACTTAAAATGGAGTCTCCACCCAATGCAAAAAAATTATCATGAATTCCAACTTGTTCAACACCTAACACCTCTGACCAAATGGCGGCTAACGTGCATTCAATTTCAGTTTGTGGCGCGGTAAATATCTGCTTGCTGATAGGGTTTGCATCAGGTATAGGTAAAGCTTTTAAATCAACTTTCCCATTTGGTGTCAGTGGTAATTTGTCTAACTGTACAAAAGCTTTAGGCAACATATAATCAGGTAAAGACTGCTGCATAAAGTCCTGTAATGCCATTGTATCCAGCGATTGAGTAGCAACAAAATAGGCAACTATTCGTTTACTGGCTTGTTCTTCTCGGATGGTTACACAAGCTGTTTGCACATCAGGATAGCGGATTAATACAGCCTCAATTTCACCTAATTCAATTCTAAAGCCGCGAATTTTCACTTGATGATCAATACGTCCTAAATACTGAATATCACCATTAGGTAAATAACGCGCTAAATCACCCGTGCGATATAGTTTTTCACTTGGATTAAATGGATTGGCAATAAAACGTTGGGCAGTCAATTCATCCCGATTTAAGTAGCCGCGTGCGACACCCAAACCACCAACATACATTTCACCTGCAATATTAAGCGGAACACGGTGTTGCTGTGAGTCTAAGATAAATAGGCTTAAATCAGGAATGGGTTGCCCAATCACACTGGCACTACTATTTAAATCTGCTAGGCTCAAAGGTCTATAAGTCACATGCACCGTGGTTTCTGTAATCCCATACATATTAACTAATTGAGGTATTTTATCCCCATTTTTGTTAAACCAAGGTTTTAAAGCAGGAATATCTAACGCCTCACCACCAAAAATCACGTATCGCAAATCTAATTTTTGTTCATTATCTTGTGTATCAATTTGAATTAACTGATAAAAGGCTGATGGAGTTTGATTTAATACTGTAACTTGATGCTGTTGTAATAATTGGTGAAAATCAGATATGGAACGGCTCACCCAATACGGTACAACCACCAATTTACCACCATAAATTAACGCGCCCCACAGCTCCCAAACTGAAAAATCAAACGCATAAGAGTGAAATAGCGTCCAAACGTCGTTTTGATTAAATTGATACCAAGCTTGAGTTTGGGTAAATAAGCGGCTGACATTGCCGTGTTCGATTAAGCAGCCTTTTGGAGTGCCTGTCGAACCTGAGGTGTAAATCACATAACATAGATTTTTTGATGTAATATGTGAATCTGTATTATGTGCTGGCTGATTTTGTAATTCATCGTGAATTTGATCAAGACACAATATTTCTGTATTTGTAATTTGGGCAAATTTTGTCGCTAATTTGCTACTTGTCAGTAAAATTGGAGCTTTAGCATCATTGATAATGAAATTTAAGCGTTCATCAGGATAAGCCAACTCTAGCGGCACATACGCCCCACCTGCTTTTAAAATACCTAAAATACTAATGACAACCTCAAGACTGCGTTCTAAACATAACCCAACTAATGTATCAGGCTTAATCCCTTTAGCTTGTAAATAATGCGCCAATAGGTTCGCTTTTGTATTCAATTGTTGATAAGTTAAGCTTTGTTCTTCAAATATGACAGCAAGATTATTTGGTGTTTTTTCAACTTGTTGTTCAAATAATTGATGCATACTTAGTTTAGGTATTTCTGAAGTTTGAGTTTGACTCCATTTTTCCAATAAGGTATTTTCTTTCGTCGTCAGTAAGCTAAATTGCTGTAATGCCTGATTTGGGCTTGTGACAAATTGTTCTAAAATAAATTGCAAATGCTCAAATAGTTGTTGAATTGTTGCCATATCAAACTGATGGCTATCATAAGTTAAACGAACTTGTAACGATAAATGTGGAATAAATGTGATAGTAAGAGGAAAAGGGGCTTGTTCTGCAATGTTAAGGTCTTGAATATTAATCGATTGGACATGCTGTTTAATTGATTCATCTAACGGGTAATTTTCAACAACTAACAGCGTTTCAAATAATTTTTGTCCACTATCTAGACCTGCCCACGTTTGAATATTGGCTAATGAACTATACGCATATTGTTCATGTTCAACTTGATTTTGTTGGAGTTGTTTCAACCATGTTACTAGGTTTTCTTGTCCATCAATAATCGTACGCACAGGTAACGTATTAATAAACAAACCAACAGTTGATTCTATATGTGGAATATCTGAAGGTCTTCCCGATACGGTTGTGCCAAAAACTACATCATTTTGTTCTGAATAACGATTTAATAGCAATGCCCATGCACCCTGAACCACACTATAAAAAGTTAATTGATGCTGTTGGGTAAATTGTTGTATATCAGTTTGTGCTTGCGTGGGAAGTGAAAAAGTTTGTTCAACATAATTCGGTGTTTTTTGGCTAATTAAGGTTTGAAAATAATGTGTGGGCTGCACATGTTGTAAGTTTTGTTGCCAAAATCGTTGTGCTTGAACATTATCTTGTTTTGCTAGCCATTGTATATAACTGGCATAGTGTTTAGTGGCTTGAACTGAGATGGTTTGTTGTTTAAGGTGCGCCTGATAGAATTCAAAAAAATCTTTTAAAACAATACCTAAAGACCACCCATCCATTAATAAATGATGGTGCGTCCAAACAAAATGCCATTTATCGGCCGCCAATTGGATGAAGCAAAACCGCATTAAAGGCGCGTCGTCCAACACAAAAGCTTCAACACTGTCTTGTTGTAAATATTGTTGTAACTGAGTTTGCTGTTCTGATTCTGAAATAGCTTGCCAATCAATAATTTTGAAATTAATATCAAGCTGTTTCAAGACAATTTGTACAGGTTTTTTAGTTTTTTCCCATACAAATAAACTGCGTAGCGTATGATGTTTGTCCAGTACATTTTGCCATGCTGTCATAAAGTGTTGTGGATTAAAAGCAGTACCTGCAATTGAGAAACTGATTTGTTCAATATAGTAACTTACTTTTTCGCTATACAAAGTTTCAAATAGCATTCCTTGCTGCATCGGCGATAAAGGATAAATCGCTTCGACATTCTTCTTATCCATGACAACACCTTTTTTAAAGTTGTTCAAGTAAGTTATCTAAATCATCTTGACTTAAATCAGTTTCTGGAAAATCTGATGGCGTATAACCGCCTGTTTGTGGCGCAATACAATACTCAATTAATTCTTGAAGCTGTGAAACATAGTTTTTGACAAGCGTATTAATTGTTGTTGCTTGATGGAAAGTACTACTATACGCACAATCAATTTTAAGCGTGCCGTCTAATATCATTAAGTTAAAATCAATTAAATGTGAGCGCTGATTATTTTGAGCATGATAAAAAGCGGTTTTTTCTGCACTCATACCTAAAAACAGTCCATTTTGCATACTGTGTTCAAATTGACCCAAATAGTTAAAGCTTATTTGTGCTTGTGGTAAATGCTGGAATTGTTGTTGGATAGCATCATTTTGGCTTAAATAGCGCAATATGCCGTAATGTATACCATGATTAGGAATGGCTCGAAGCTGTTCTTTAATTGATTTGATGCTGGTTTCAATCTCCTGCGTCGTATTAGTTTGTAGCACCACAGGATACATACTGGTAAACCAACCCACTGTGCGGGATAAATCTAACTCATCCTCGACTAAATCACGTCCATGCCCCTCTAAATCAAACAGTATCGCGGTTTGTGCTGTCCACTTTGATACCGCCAGTGCTAAAGCAGTAAGCAGAATATCATTGATCTGGGTGTTGTAAGCTTGATGCACATTTTGTAATAACTGATTAGTCTGTTCAGTTGAGAGTATAAATGAAACTTCTTGTCTCGTTTGCACCGTATTATTCGAAAGATGCGCCGCAAAGTCTGTGGGTATTTGGCAAGGTGCGTTCTGTAATTGTTGTATCCAAAATTCATAATTTAAATCAGTGGCTGCAATATTTTGCAAATAAGCTGCCCAGTCTTGGAATGCAGTCGTTTTAGGCGATAGCTGCATGGTTTGCTGCTGCTCAAGCTGTTGATATAAGCTTGCAATATCTTCCAATAAAATCCGCCAAGACACACCATCTACCGCTAAATGGTGAATAGCAATAAATAAATAGGCAGTGTTTGTGTCTACATTTTGAAAGAGTACCGCATTGAGTAATTTTGCTGTTTCAATATTTAAACTTGCCTGAGTCTGTAACGTTACCGCTTGGATTTTATCCTGTTTTTCAGCTTGACTTATATTCGCTAAATCTTCAATTTGTAATGTGAAAGGTGCGGCTTTGGCTAGATTCTGTTGTTGCCACTGCCCATTCAATTGCTGGAACTGTAAACGCAAAGCATCGTGATGTTGCAGAATATATTGAAAAGCGGATTGTAGGAACTCTGCTTGAGTTTGATTGGCAACTTTTAGTAAGACCAATTGATTGTAATAATGTGGATTTAGCAATGATTGGGCAAAAAACCAATTTTGAATTGGGGTTAAAGCCATATTACCTGCCACCAAACCTTGTTGAGCTTGTATTGATGAGCCTAATTGAACGACAGAAGCTAATTGTGCAATAGTTTGATATTGAAATATTAAACGCGGAGTTAGTTTGATTTGTTGCTGATTAGCACGCGCGACAACTTGAATGCTTAGAATTGAATCGCCACCTAAAGCAAAGAAATTGTCATTGACACTCACATTGTCAAGATGTAACACCTCAGACCAAATACTAACTAAAACCTGTTCTACTGTGGTTTGAGCTGCTACAAATTCTTGTTCTCGATGCTGTTCTATATCGGGTTTAGGCAGTGCTTTACGGTCAATTTTTCCATTAGGTGTTAATGGCAAGGTATCCAATTGAACAAAGACTTTTGGCAACATGTAGTCAGGTAGTGCTTGCTGCATAAATTGTCGTAATTGTTCGATTTGAACCGTTACTTGAGTGACAAAATAAGCAACGATACGTTTATCATTTGCTTGGTCTTCTCGAACAATAACACAAGCGACTTGAATATCAAGGTACTGCGCCAGCACATGTTCAATTTCATCTAGCTCAATTCTAAAGCCCCGAATTTTCACTTGATTATCCACACGCCCAACAAAGTCTAATTGCCCATCAGGTAAAAAACGCACTAAATCTCCTGTACGATACAGACGATCATCAGCATTGTCTTTAAATGGGTTCAGGATGAATTTTTGAGCGGTCAAATCTGGCCGATTTAAATAACCACGCGCCACACCAATACCACCAATATAGAGTTCACCAACCGCACCAATCGGTAAACGTTGTTGATTTTCATCTAAAACATATAGTGTTAAATTAGCTAAGGGGTATCCGATAGGCGGTGCTTGAGTCGAGTCGGGTT
This sequence comes from Candidatus Albibeggiatoa sp. nov. BB20, assembly GCA_016744725.1. Taxonomy (GTDB): domain Bacteria; phylum Pseudomonadota; class Gammaproteobacteria; order Beggiatoales; family Beggiatoaceae; genus Albibeggiatoa. The sequence continues at coordinate 30,979 of JADGDW010000003.1, forward strand.
TGCAAGATGCAAATGTAGTACATACAGTCGCTTCGGTAGGCCCATACGCATTGATAAATCGTAGTGATTGACTCCAATAGCTTGCTAACAAATGTGAACAAAAATCACCCCCAACCACCATGACTTGGAGAGAGGGAATTGACGTGCGCGGTAATAAATCAACCACAGAAACAGGAAATTCAACATGAGTAATAGCATCACGCTTTAATATATTAACTAAGTTTTCACCCATATTTTCTTTTTGTTGATCGACTAAATAGAGTGATGCACCTGAGCACAGTGCCATGGTAATGTCTCCAATCGAAACATCAAAGCTTAGTGATACAAACTGCAAAACACGACTTTGTGGCTGAACATCAAATAGTTTAATTTGATATGTGGCTAAATTTGTTAAACCTGCATGTTCTAGCAACACACCTTTAGGTTTGCCCGTTGAACCAGAGGTATAAATCACATAAGCTAAATTATTTAATTGAATATCCAAGTCGGGATTATGATTAGGCTGTTGTGCCATTTCTGTCCAATCAGTATCCAAACAAATCACGCGGGCTTGGTGTTGAGGTAAATTTGCTTGTAGGTGGCTTTGGGTTAATAAGATAGAGACTTGTGCATCTTGCAGCATAAAACCAAGACGCTCTTTAGGATATGTTGGGTCAAGCGGCACATACACACCACCTGCTTTCATAATGCCTAATAAACCCACTATCATATCTAAACTGCGCTCAACACAAATTCCAACTAAACCTTCGGTTTTAAGACCAATATGGCGTAAATAATGTGCAAGTTGATTGGCTTTTTGGTTTAACTGTTGATAAGTCAAACTTTGAATTTCAAACACCACAGCAACATTATTAGGCATTTGCTCAACACATTGTTCAAATAGCTGATAAGCACATCGTTGTGGATAAGGTTGCTGGGTTTGATTCCATGCAATAAGTTGCTGTTGTTCTGATGCAGGTAATAAATCTAAGTTAGAAACTGTTTGCTTCGAATCATCGATAATGCTGGATAAGAGGGTCAGGAAATGCTCCTTCATACGCTCAATTGTTTCTGGTTTAAACAGTGCCGTATTATATTCCCATGAACCCATTAACCCGTTGTCGATTTCAACCATCAACAAACTAATATCAAATTGCGCAATATTTTGCTCTAAGCCTCTGGATTCTAAATGTAAGTTTCCTAGCTTCATACTTGTACCTTTTTCTTTAAGTACAAAAGGAGCACATTCAGGTAGCTTGTGTGGCTTCTGTAATCCAAATCCCACTTGAAATAGAGGAGAACGGCTAGGGTCACGTTCATGCAATAATTTCTCAACCAATAGCGAAAAGGGGTAATGCTGGTTTTCTAAAGCTTCTAGTACATTGGTTTGAACTTGATGCAAGAAATCGTTAAAAGTAGGATTGTTAGAGAAATCAGCACGTAATACCAACATATTGGTAAAATAACCAACCACATCATCAAAATTGGCATGACATCGTCCTGCTGATGCTGAACCGACTAAAATATCGTTTTGTTGCGTATAACGATGTAGCAAGGTCTGAAATGCAGCAAGTAATAACGTATACAGTGTTGTCCCTGAAGATTTAACCATTGCTTTAAGGGCTTGAGTCATTTTAGGGTCTAATTGAAAACCGATAGATGCACCCACATAGGTTTGCACATTAGGTCGTACATAATCGGTTGGCAAATCTAACACAGGTAATTCACCTGAGAGCTTTTGTAACCAATATTGTTCTTGTTGTTTCCCTTTGTCATTATCAAGCATTGTCTGTTGCCAATACGCAAAATCAATATAATTAGCTTCAATATTAGGTAAGTCTATCATTTGATTTGGTAAACTGTACAAAGTATAAAATTGTTGCAATTCTTCTAGTAAAATGGACATTGACCATAAATCAATACAAATATGATGTACAACCCATAATAAAGTGGCCTTTGTATCACTGTATTGGCACAGCCTAACCCGCATCATCGCTTGTTTTTCTAAATCAAATGGTTTGCGACTTTGCTCAGTAAGATATTGATTGATAGACTGTTCAGACCATAAACTCATATCAATCATATCAAAATCAACGGGTAATTCTTTGCATGTTTTTTGTACTGGCTTGCCTAATTGTTCACTAAACTGGGTACGTAATGCAGGGTGACGGTCAGTCATACTTTGAAATGCTTTTTGTAGTGCAATCAAATTTAAAGGCGATGTAATGTCAACTGCAAAAAAGATATTATAAGCAGCACTTTGTGGCGCAAGTTTATATAAAAACCAGAGGGCTTGTTGATTATATGATAACGGGTGATAAGCATCATCATTATCAATATGTTGTGGCTCAATAGTTGGATTTTGTAAATTGCGTAAAATGCTATCAGCTAACACGGCGACTGTTGTATCTTGTAAAAAATGAGCCATTGGCAAATGCACACCTAAATCTTTTTCAATTCGATGTTGTAATTCTACTGCGGCTAAAGAATCAATACCTAATTTATTAATTGAGTGCTGCCAATCAAAATAATAGCTGGGGATGTTTAACAAATTACAAATTAAATCATGCACATAAGCATTAACAATAATTGGATATTTAGACTGAGGCGTTGCTAATAACATATCTCGATTAAGATGGTTTTGTTGCTCAGGTATCACAGAATCCAGTACATCACTTCCTACCACATTGAGCGAGCCATCTAAAAAACCTTGGCGACAAGCATGACGTTGAATTTTTCCACTAGTAGTTTTGGGAATACTGCCAACCCGTAATAAAAGTACCGCATATACTTGTAATCCATGTTGCTCTGATACGTTTTGCCGAATGGTTTGAATCACCCGCTCAGCATTTAATGGTTCATCTCGATCATCAGTATAACCTGCATAAGGATTTTCCCGTCGGTCGGAACGGTGGCGGCGTTCTAATGATTGTTTAGATTCTGCATGTTTTCTGCGTTCACGGTTATAACGTCGTTCAACTTCAATTGCAACCATGAGCTTTTCTTCGCCATCAATATCAACTGAAAATGCAGCACTGGCATTGGTTTTCAAGGTGAAATGGCTTTGCTCTAAAGTGGCTTCAATATCTTGTGGATAATAATTGCGCCCTCGGATAATAATGACATCTTTTAATCGCCCTGTGACAAAAAGTTCACCCTCGTCAAAAAAGCCCAAATCGCCTGTACGCAAAAAAGAGCCTTCGCCTGTATCTACAATGTAAGCATTAAAAGCTTTTTCCGTAGCTTCAGGATTTTGCCAATAGCCTTGAGTTACACTTTTGCCTTTGACCCAAATTTCACCTACTTCATTTGTGTTGCAACGTTTTAAGGTTTCAGGATTGACAATTTCAACTTGATTATCTAACCAAATATGTCCACAACTGACCAATTCTCTAAATGTTTTTTTATCTCTATTTTCAAGCCTATTTAGGGCAAGTTTGACAACCTTGTGCGCTTCTAAACTATTGGCATCCACGATACAAGTTCGATAAGTTTGCTCAAGTTCGCCACCTGATACCATTAAGGTTGTTTCAGCCATACCATAGCAAGGATAAAAGTAATTAGGCTTAAAGCCACACTCTGCAAAAGTTTGGCTAAATCGTTCTAATGTCTCTTTATTAATAGGTTCAGCACCATTGTAGGCAGAATACCAGTGATTTAAATCTAATGTTTGCCGCTCTTCAGCCGTGATTTTTTGCACACATAAATCGTAACCAAAATTAGGCCCACCGCAATGTGTTGCTTTATAATATGAAATATTTTGTAACCACAGCAATGGTTTCTGTAGAAAAGTGACAGAAGGCATAATTACGCCTAAAAAACCTGAGTAAAGTGGCTGGATAATACCGTCAATCAATCCCATATCATGAAAACTAGGCAGCCAAGTAACAGAAACGCTATTTTCAGAGAGCTGAAAAGCAGTTCTAATGTATTTGGAGTTCTGCATGATATTTTCGTGCGAAACTTGAACACCTTTTGGTAAACCTGTTGAACCTGATGTATATTGTAAAAACGCTAATGTTTGTGCGCTTATTTTTGGCATTTTCCAGTCATCAGCAAGTCCTTCGTCCACTGTGCTATCAATCCAAACCGCATGGCCTAATTTCGGTGTATTTTTTATATATTCATCTTTATGTTTGATAGTAGAGCTTGTGGTGAGTACAACTTTAGGTTGGGCATCTTCAACAATGGATAAGATACGTTTATCAGGTCTGTTACGATGTGGGGAATAAGTTGGTATTGCAGTAATGCCCGCATATAAACAAGCATAAAAAGCAATGATGTAATCTAGTCCTTGGGGATAAAACAAGATAGCTCGCTCACTTGGAGTGACTATTTTTTGTAGTTTAGCTGCTAGACTGCGTATTTTGCAATCAAGCTCATAGTAAGATAATTTTAGTTCAGTATTGGGGTGTCCATCTTTTAGAAAGATATACCCTATTTTGTTTGGAGTTTGTAAACAACGCTGCTGAAGAAGTTCTACAAGATGATTTGTTGTATTCATATTCATTTGTTCGGATGCTCAACAATCTTAATATTTGAGATGTAGTGTATTGTTAGCCAACTTGGTTTAATGTATTAATATATCTTAATGCCACATAGATTTCTAATACTAAGAGATAACTTGATAGCTTACTAACTAAACTGGATAACTGTGACTGTAGTTAAAGTAAGCGTTGAAATGCCAACAGGTACGTTATAAATGCATCAACTATTGCTACTCGTATTTTTACACTTTTCTGGGGAGGAAAAATGAATAAATATATAATAAAGGTAAATACTGCCTTAATACTATCAGTAATGCTGAGCATTCCTTTACTTTATGCCGCTGATGACGATGGAGTAGAAGATTATGCAGAGTGGGCGATTGAAGATTTATTACAAGTTAAAATCGTCACCTCAGTAGGCAAAAAAGAACAATCTTTAGCAGATGCAGCCGCCGCTGTTTATGTTGTTACATCTAAGGAAATTCGCCGCTCAGGAGTGACAACTATTCCTGATGCTTTACGCATGGTACCAGGTTTACAAGTGAGTAAAGTAAATTCACACGCGTGGGCAATTTCATCTCGTGGCTTTAATAGTTTTTTTTCTAATAAATTGCTTGTGCTTGTTGATGGTCGTAGTGTGTATGCCGCAGAGTTTTCCGGGGTATGGTGGGACACTGTAGATATGTTGATAGACGATATAGAACGGATTGAAGTCATTCGTGGCTCTGGCAGTACATTGTGGGGTGCAAATGCCGTGAATGGGGTTATCAATATTATTACAAAAGACAGTAAAGATACTCAAGGTGGCTTGGTAAGTGTTGCTGTGGGTACTGAAGATAAAAATGTAACTAGTTTACGTTATGGCGGTATGTTAGACGAAGCAACAGAAACCTCATTTCGTGTTTATACCAAAATCCTAAAACGTGATAGTTATGCCAATGTACCTACTAGTGACAAATGGCATTCAACTCAAGCAGGATTTAGAATTGATGGTCACCCTTTTTCCAAAGATAATAAATGGATGTTACAAACTAATGCTTATCGTACTAAAGAAGATGATATGCATTGGTTTACAAGACAATCTGGTGAGTCTAATGTCAAAGGGTTTAATATGTTGTCTTCTTTAGAACACAAATTCTCAGAGGAATCTATATTAACAACACAGCTTTACTATGATGAATATCAAAGAAAAATGCCAACATTAAGCCTGTTTAATAAAGTATTAGATTTAGATATTCAACATCGTTATACTTTCAGTGAATCAAATGAATTTATTTGGGGGATAGGCTATCGCTGGCTATCAAATAAAGTACTTGATACACCTTTTTTTGCTTTTGTGCCACAAAAACGTATAGACAACTTGTTTAGTGCTTTTATTCAAGATGAATTGAAATTAGCTGAAAAACATACATTAACGCTTGGTACAAAGCTGGAGCATAATGATTATACTGGCTGGGAAATACAACCTAATATACGTTATTTATGGAAACCAAGTGATAAGCTTAGCTTATGGAGTGCCGTTTCTCGTGCGGTTAGAACACCATCGCGTCGAGAGCAAGATTCATTATTTACATTCCCGTTTCCACCTAGCCAAAATCCATTTGCACCTGCATCATTTATCTATCAAGCTGTTAATAACCCCGATTTTCAATCTGAAATTGTAACGGCTTATGAATTAGGCATACGGCAACAAATTTCGGATAGATTCTCTTGGGATTTAGCATTATTTTATAATGATTATGATAAATTACTTGCAGGTCGCAGAACAATTACACCAGATTTGGCAAATGGGCGTGTACTGTTGGTTGAAAAAGTTGAAAATAGCATGATTGGTAAAACGGCAGGTTTAGAACTTATAGTTGATTATAAACAGTCTAAAGATTTGGAATTTAGCCTTGCTTACTCATTCATTACCATGGATTTTGATGCAATTGAAGGCATAGAAAAAATTTATGAAAATTCGAAAAGTACACCGCATCATCAAGTTTCAGTCCGAATGACTAAGCAACTAATAGATAACTTGTCGTTAACTACATGGCTACGCTATGTTGATGGAATAGAGTCCAGTACATTAAAAGTTGATGCTTATACCACTTTTGATATGAGTCTAGCATGGCAAGTCACCGATGATTTAGAGCTATCTTTAGTTGGGCAAAACTTATTTGATAAGCAACATGTAGAGTTTCTAAATACTTCAATTAACCCTTTAGTGGGCGAAGTTGAACGCAGTGTTTACGGACAAATTCGTTGGGAATTTTGAGGAAATTGTGCAAAGCGAGTACAATCTGCACAGGTTAATTCGGACTGAGAGTAAAACCATTATGAAATACATCATTGCCTGCTTGTTCGCATTATTTGCAATATCTGGTCATGCTCAGGAAAAAACACAGGAAATTCCTAGGGTCACATTGCAAACTACAATGGGAAAGATTGTGTTGGAGCTAATGCCAAATAAGTCCCCGATTGCAACAAATAACTTTTTAAACTATGCCGAGTCTGATTTTTATCAAGGTACGGCATTTCACCGTGTTGTAAAAGGGTTTGTGGTACAAGGTGGTGGCTATACAGCGAGCTATGAGCAAAAGCCAACCAATCCTGCAATTAAGAATGAAGCAAATAATGGTGTAAAAAATACACGTGGTACGGTGGCAATGGCGCGTAGTTCTACCCCCGATTCTGCCACCTCTCAGTTTTTCATCAATGTCAATAACAATGGCTTTTTAGACCACAAATCACCGACTAAAAATGGTTGGGGTTATGCTGTTTTTGCCACAGTTGTTGAAGGGATGGATGTTGTTGATGCGATCCAAAGTGTAGAAACAGGTGCAGCGGGTGCTTTCCGTCGTAATGTACCTGTTGAACCCATCAGTATTGAAGCGGTTGCGATTGACAGTGTCATGCGAGTTGTTGAAGTTCAAGACCAGCCTACTGGCTTAGAAGAGTCTGTTGAATTAATGAATGATGAGCCTGTAGTAGATAATAGTCCTGAAAATGAGAGTGCTGCTGATGCTGAGATTGATGATACTGAAGATGCTACAACGGATGATAATAGCGATGTTGTAGCAGATGAAACGGATTATAACAATGATGATATAGAAGAGTCAGAACCAACAAGTTCAACTCCTTCAAACCAAAATAAGGCAATAGCTGCGCCTGACGCGCCATCTAAACCCGATGTGCCTGAACCAATGTCTTACTAAAAACCACCAGAGGAAAATTCTACAATGGCAACTGTACGTTTAAATACGACACTTGGTGCAATTACTTTAGAGTTAGATCAAGAAAAAGCCCCGATTACGGTTGAAAACTTTTTGAACTACGTGAAAAGTGGCTTTTATACAGGAACTGTTTTTCATCGTGTTATCAATGGTTTCATGATTCAAGGTGGTGGCATGACTGCGGATATGCAAGACAAACCCTCTGAAGCGACAATTAAGAATGAAGCAGATAACGGCTTGAAAAATAAGCGTGGTTCTATTGCGATGGCGCGTACACCTGATCCTCATTCCGCCTCTTCACAATTTTTTATTAACGTGAAAGACAATGACTTTTTAAACTTTACCGCACAAACGCCACAAGGTTGGGGTTATTGTGTGTTTGGTGAAGTGACTGAAGGTATGGATGTCATCGATAAAATCAAAGAAGTACCAACCGCGAACCGTGGTGGTCATCAAGATGTGCCTGTTGATGTGATTACAATTGAGTCTGTTGAAGAATTATAATTTTCAGCGATTCTTAGGACTGGCAGTGCTTGTGTTTTTTAATGCTGTCAGTTCTTAATATTTTATAATAATGATATGACTTTTGATGTAAAAACATTTCTCGCTAATCTCAGCACCAAACCCGGTGTTTATCAAATGTTTGACAGCAGCAATACAGTATTGTATGTCGGCAAAGCCAAAAACCTTAAAAAACGTGTTTCCAGTTATTTTAACGCATCCACAAGCCAATCTCTTAAAACCAAAACCCTCGTTGAGCAAATCGCCAATATTGAAGTCACGGTCACTCATACCGAAACTGAAGCTTTAATTTTAGAAAATAATTTTATTAAACAACATCAGCCACGCTACAACATTTTGCTGCGTGATGACAAAAGCTATCCCTATATCTTCCTGTCAAATCATCCTTTTCCACGTTTAGGCTATCACCGTGGTGCGAAGAAATCCAAAGGTCGCTATTTTGGTCCTTATCCCCATGTCAGTGCAGTACGTGAAAGCTTAGAACTATTAAATAAATTATTTCCCATTCGGCAATGCAAAGATGTGGAATTTCGCCACCGTTCTCGCCCCTGTTTACAATATCAAATCAAGCGTTGTACCGCACCCTGTGTTGGCTTAATCGATCAGCAGGCTTATCAACAAGATGTGGAACATGCAATTTTATTTTTACAAGGTAAAAGTCAGCAAGTTGTCGCACAGCTCGCCGCTAAAATGGAAAAGGCCGCGCACAATTTAGAATTCGAACAAGCAGCTAAATATCGTGACCAAGTTGTGGCATTACGCAGTATTCAAGAACAACAATACATGACAACAGACGGTGGAAATGTGGATATTGTTGCTTGTGTGCATGAACAAAATATTGGCTGTGTACAACTGCTCAGCGTGCGTGATGGGCGACATATTGGTAGTCAAGCCTTTTTTCCTAAACATGCTCAAGATAGCAATGAAACTCGTATTTTATCCGCCTTTTTACCTCAATATTATTTAGCCAAACATCGAGATATTCCAGATGAGATTATTGTCAGCCACACACCTGATGACGTAGATACACTAATTATTGCCGTGACCGAACAACGCCAAAAGCAGATTAAACTCAGTATCAATGTGCGAACCACACGGGCGAAATGGCTAGAAATGGCGCTCGAAAATGCAAAACAAAGTTTACAACAACGTAAACCCAGCCAATATCGTGAGCGTCTTGCTAATTTATGTCATGTGTTGCGTTTGGAAACCATGCCACAACGAATGGAATGTTTTGATATTAGTCATTCCCAAGGCGAAGCTACTACAGCCTCTTGTGTTGTATTTGACCAAGAAGGTGCAGCACACAGCGCATATCGTCGCTTTAATATTGAAGGTGTGCCCAAAGCAGATGATTATGCAGCAATGCAACAAGCAGTAAGCCGTCGGTTTGCTAAATTGAAACAGGACAGTATTTTACCTGATATTTTATTTATTGACGGGGGTAAAGGACAAGTAAAAGTGGCGTATCAAGTGCTTAAACATTTGCAATTGCAACATAAAATCAAACTGATAGGCGTGTCTAAAGGGGTGGATAGAAAAGCAGGCTTAGAAAAACTGGTTTTTCCAGAATCTAATGAGCCTTTGGTATTGCCAACAGATTCACCAGCATTACATTTAATTTTACACATTCGTGATGAGTCTCATCGGTTTGCACTTGTAGGACATCAAGGCCGCCGTGCCAAAATCAAAACCCATTCTATTTTAGAGCAAATTGAAGGTGTGGGCGCAAAACGACGCAAAGCGTTAATTAAACATTTTGCAGGTTTGCAAGGCGTATCACGAGCGGGGGTAGATGAACTTGCCAAAGTACAGGGCATTAGCCGTTCATTAGCACAACGAATTTACGATTTTTTGAATAGTAATTAAATAACAAAGAATGGGTAAAGCTATGTTAATCAAGTAATTAAACATTATGCCTGATAATTTATAATTCATCATTCTTAATTCATAAACCTATGTTACTATAGAATCCGCTCGTGAATAGTAGGATATAAAACTGCTAAGGATGTTTTCATGAATAAACTATTAATATTTTTCTGCTTATTGATATATAGCAATGCTCATGCTTTAGGAACACCTAATATATTGGATCAAAAAAATTTATTAGGGTTGCCATTAGAAGCGTTATTGAATGTCAAAGTGGTTACGATTGCCACAGGTAAACAACAATCTCAAATTGAAGCGCCTGCTATTACCACGGTGATTACCGCTGCTGATATTGAAGCGATTGGCGCGACTGATTTAGATGAGGTGTTGGAAACTGTACCAGGGCTTCATGTTACTAATGCTGCGGCTTTTAACAATCCTGCTTACATTATGCGCGGTTTATATTCAACGGATAATCCAGAAATTTTAATGCTCATCAACGGTATTCCTGTTAAGCAACTTTATTCTAGAAATCGTGGTAATACTTGGGGTGGAATGCCTGTTAATAGCATTTCTCGGATTGAAGTGATTCGGGGTTCTGGCTCAGCAGTTTATGGCGCAGATGCCTTTAGCGGTGTAATTAATATTATTACTAAAACCCGAGCTGAAATTAACGGTACTGAATTTGGTGTGAGAGCAGGTAGTTTTGATACGCAAGATGTTTGGGTTTCACATGGTGATGATTACCTCGGTTTTGATGTTGCTTTTATGTTGGAAATCCATGATTCAGACGGTTATCAGGCAATTATTAACGAAGATTTACAAAGCCAACTGGGTAAACAACAAGGGTTTGATACCTCCTCAGCCCCCAGCTCGATGAATAATGAACGACGTAATATTGATGCACGACTTGATGTTTCCAAACAGCGCTGGCGAGTACGTGCTGCTTATCAAGGTCGTGATGAAGTGGGAGTGGGTATCGGAGCAGGTGGCTCATTGGACACCATTGGTGCATACCAAGATGAACGTTATAACCTTGATCTGACTTATCATAATCCACAAGTCACACGCTATTGGGATGTGATGGTACAAGCATATATCAGCGAAAATCGACTTAAACCGAACCCTTATTTACAAATTACGCCGCCAAATACCATATTAGAAAATGGTATTGTTGAAGATGGTTTCCGTTTGAAGACCAGTAAAAATGAACGGGCTTCTGGCTTAAGCATAGGCAGTTTCTATTCTGGTTTTGATAAACATTTGGTTCGTTTAGGCGCGGGTTTTACCTATAGCGATTTATACGGCGTATCCCATTACCAGAACTTTGGGATAGACCCTGCTACAGGGCAACCTTTGTCTTTAGATAGTGATTTTGTTGAGCTTTCAGGTACGCCTTACGCTTTCATGATTGAAGGTGATAGAAAGAGTTTATACTGGTTTGCCCAAGATGAATGGAAGCTGGCTGAGCAATGGACATTGACCACAGGCATACGTTACGATGATTATTCCGATTTTGCTGAAACATGGAGTCCACGTTTAGCCTTAGTATGGCAGGCTACAAATGATTTAAGTTTTAAAGCGTTATATGGTGAAGCATTCCGTATTCCTTCATTTGTTGAGCTATATAATACGATTTCTAATTTTGGTGAATTGAATAGCGTGGCAGATGCTATCAAAATCCAACCTGAAAAAATGCGCAGTTATGAACTTGGTTTAAATTATAAATTGCATCAGGATGTCAGAACCAGCTTCAATATTTATCAATTTAAAGTCACGGATAAAATTGCATTTCAACCACTTAGCCCATCTTTACAGGTCGCGCAAAACCTTGGACAACGTAAAGGTCGTGGTATGGAATTAGAAGCTTATTGGGAAATAGCCCATTATTTAACATTGTTAGGTAATTATGCGCATCAGCGTGTGTTGGATGAAGATGAGCAAGGTTTAGGTGGTGCACCGCGAGACCAAGTTTATTTACGCACAGATTGGCAATTTATAAAATACTGGTATTTAAATACGCAATTAAATTGGGTGAGTGAACGGGAGAGACGCTATACTGATTCCCGTGAAGCTTTAGATGCTTATACCTCTGTTGATGTTACTCTGCGGCGGAAAGGTTTTAATCGAAATTGGGATTTTGCTTTTTCAGTTCGAAACTTACTTAATGGAGAACGCCGTGAACCTACATCAGGTTTAGTTGACAAAGCAACAGGATTTATTCCAATTCCAAATGATATACCATTAGCAGAACGTTCAGTATATCTCGAAGCGCGTTATCGGTATTAATTTGAGATAATAACTTATTGCGATAAATCCTAATTATTGTAATGAGTTTATTCTCAATGGTTTATCTGCATAATCTTGTTTATATCCTCATGCCCACTTTAATATCCAGCAATGCTATTTTAAAACAATACCACGTTATGATAATGACATATCAAACAAATGATTGAATATACATAATTTATTCTGCTGCCAATATTCGTACAATCAAGCCTATACAAAAAAATCTAAAACTTATGTTAATACAGGTTAACTTTAACCACAAAACCTATTACAATGTACTACATTCATAAACCTTATGATTGGTAGTGGATAATGTCATTAATTTGGCAAATACATCTGCAACTTTTTGGTTATTAGCAGACTTCATTAGCACAGGGTGATAGGCAATGATTATTGAGGCATTGGCACTAAGCGGAATCTTATTCGCAGGCTATAAAGAGTATGAAAAAGATGTCGCAAAAGAAACAGCACAACCACCTGTTAAGTCCGATGTTAAATCAGAAGATGACAATAATACTGAGAGCCAAGAAGTTCAAGCCTCTGAAACAGCCGAAACCAATGAGCCTAATACTGCCTCGACGAGTCGTTTAAAACGTTTATTTCAAGGGGCTGATGACCAGAATAAAGAAGCGATTGAAGCTAGAGAGTCATTCGAGCGTGAAAATGGACGTGGCATCATGGCATCATCTGCCGCACTAGGTTTAGCCACCGCAGGTGTTTTTGTTCCTCCAATCGGTTTAGCTAGTATTCCTTTCCTTGCCTACACTGGGCACAAAGTTTATAAAAATGCGATTAAACAAACTAAAGCAGGTAACATCAGTGTTGATACCTTAGTTGCGATTACCCTAACGGGCTGTTTGCTCGGTGGTTATTTTATTGCTGCCAGTATTGCGATGTTAATGCTACGTTTTTCTGAACGACTTGTGGCGCGTGTGACTCAAGATTCCAAACAAAGTTTAGTTGAAGCATTTAACCAGCATCCTAATGAAATATGGGTAATGAAAGATGGGATTGAAGTCAAAACCCCATTTGAAGAATTACTGGTTGGCGATATTGTAGTGGCACATGCAGGTGAAATGATTCCTGCTGATGGTACTGTCACAGAAGGATTAGCGACTATTGACCAACATATTTTAACGGGTGAGGCAAAACCTGTTGATAAAGAAGTTGGTGATACGGTGTTTGGTTCTACCGTGGTGCTGTCTGGCAAAGTCTACGTTAAAGTTGAAAAAGCAGGTGATGAAGCCACTGTTTCTAAAATTATCAATGTATTAAACGATACGATTGATTTTAAATCAACCACTCAATTACGTGCTGACTCCTTATCTAAACATTTAGTGAAACCGATATTACTCGCGGGTAGTGTGGCATTACCTTTAGTTGGGTTTAGTGGTGCATTGGCGGTGATTAACTCACATCCGAAAAACAAAATGATGGTGCTTGCGCCAATTAGCATTTTAAATTATCTGAATATTGCCACTGAGCATGGGATTTTGATTAAAGATGGTCGTTCGCTGGAATTGCTCAACAAAGTCGATACGATAGTCTTTGATAAAACAGGTACATTGACTGAAGAACGACCACATGTTGGTAACATCCATATTTGTAATGAATTCAATGAAGATGAAGTGCTGAAATATGCGGCAGCGGCTGAATATAAACAAAGTCATCCATTGGCATTAGCGATTATTGAAGAAGCTGAAAATCGTAAAATTGACATACCTAGTACTGAGGACAGTGAATATAAACTGGGCTTTGGTTTGGTGGTGCATGTGGATGGCAAAACCATACATGTGGGCAGTGACCGATTCATGAACGTGGAAAGTATTGCCATTCCGCAACATATGCAAGACAAGCAAAAACAATCTAATGAGCTGGGTTACAGTATTGTGATGATTGCTATCGACAGACAATTAGTCGGTGGAATTGAGCTTGTGCCAACAGTACGTCCTGAAGCACAGCAAATTATTGAACAACTTAAAGAACGCGGCAATATTCAAACTTCCTATATTATTTCTGGTGATAATGAAGCCCCAACCCGTAAGCTTGCTGAAGATTTAGGCATTGATTTTTATTTCGCGGAAACCTTGCCAGAGCAGAAAGCAGAATTGATTGAAAAATTACAATCTGAAGGGCGGTTTATTTGTTATATCGGTGATGGTATTAATGATTCGATTGCATTGAAAAAAGCCCAAGTGTCAATTTCACTCAGTGGCGCGTCGACGGTTGCGACTGATACAGCGCAGATTATTTTGATGGATAGCGGTTTAAGTCATTTACCTTATTTGTTTGAATTAGCAGAAGAATTTAACAATAATATGAACACCAGCTTTGCCTTTATGGTGATTCCAGCGGTATTAAGTGTCAGTGGTGCATTTTTACTGGGCTTTGGTGTGGCGCAGTCGATTTTATTAAATGTGGCAGGTTTGGGTTTAGGTATGGGTAATGCGATGCGTCCTTATGTGACGCGGAAAATTGAGAAACATTTAGCAGAAAAGAATTATTTCAAACCTAAAGCCAGTGAAGCTGACGATGTAGAAGATGCGGAGATTCTTGAGGAAGTGACTGCAAAAGCATAACTATTTTGACTGGTTACTACGCTCAGCGTCATAAGCAGATTAAGCAATTTAGTTTCTTTTATTGTGATGCAGAAGAGCGTTTGGGCTATATTCCAAGACCATTGGAACGAAAAAAAAGTGTTTTCTTAGGACTGGCAATCCTAGTTACAAGCCAAATAATATTTTATCCAAAAATAAGGACTGCCAGTCCTGTATAGCGAAAGTATTTAAACCATGAAAATACTATTTGAAAACAAGAATATCGCCATTTTTTCCATTGCAATGTTAGTGTGGGCGGTGTGGTTTGCATTATTAGGCATCCAGCCTGCGTTAAATCATGTCGCTGAAAATTGGCAAATTACTATCACCATGGTATTTGGTTCGATGATCGCAGGGGGCACGAGTATTGGCGGTGGCGCGGTGGCATTTCCCGTGTTTACTAAATTACTCCAGATTCCGCCTTATGAAGCCAAAGTCTTTTCACTGGCAATTCAAAGTGTTGGTATGGGTGCTGCAACCTTGGCGATTATTTTAACCCGAATTCAAGTGGAATGGCGAGTAATTTTATGGGGTAGTTTGGGTGGTATTTTTGGAGTGTGGTTTGGACTTGGTATCCTCGCACCCTTATTGCCGCCGCCTGTGATTAAAATGTCCTTCACCATGATGTTAACCAGTTTTGCGATTACTTTGCTTATTCTCAATCGCACAGGTTTACCACATCGTCATGAAACCATGCCCAAATGGGGTATGCACGAAAAAACTGTGATTTTCTTTGCGGGTTTGCTTGGTGGCATCATGTCGGGAATGGTAGGTAACGGCATTGATATTTTTGTATTTGCGGTGATGGTGTTGCTATTCCGTATGTGTGAAAAAGTCTCTACGCCAACTTCGGTTGTACTGATGGCATTTAATGCGATGGCTGGTTTTGCATTACAAACCTTTGTTATCAATGATTTTACCCCACCTGCAATGCACTATTGGTATGCTGCAATTCCTGTTGTCGTCATAGGTGCGCCATTGGGTGCTATGTTCTGCAACAGTTTATCCCGCCAGACGATTGCGAATATTTTAATCAGTCTGATTTTTATTGAATTTATGACTTCTCTGATTTTAATCCCATTGAATCCATTGGTTATTTATAGCAGTTTAAGTATTTTAGTGGTGTTTTCGATGATTAACTATTTAATGTATCGAACCCGCACTTATGAACAATTAGCAGTAGTGAATAATAATTAACAGCTTACTTACTAAAGGTTCTCTTTGCTCTCAAATAAAGCTTAATCATGAGCATGAGAATCAGATAGTAAAATCAAGAATGAACACTTAACAGCCAAACACACCAAAAAGGGGAAGTCATCATGCACGTTTGCGTTATCGGTGGTGGTGCATCAGGGCTCGCAGCAGCCAAGCAGCTACGCGAAGAAGATATCGAAGTCGATATTTTAGAAAAAAGAGATGGTTTCGGTGGTTTATGGTATTTTGATGAAAAAATGTCCACAGTTACTGACAACACAACCGCGAGTACCTCTAAGACTTTTCTACAATTTTCTGATTTCCCGATGGAAAAAGAGATTGATTATTTTCCACATCACACGGTTTATTTACAATATTTAAACAACTACGTTGAAAAAAACAACTTATTGCCTTTGATTAAATACAATCATGAAGTTAAAAAACTACAACGCATCGAAGGCGATAAATGGGAAGTGACTGCGCAATGTGGCAATGACACGACAACCAAAGTCTATGACGGTGTTATCGTTTGTTCAGGTTTACACCATGTGCCGATGATTCCAGATGTAGAAAGTGCAGATCAATTTGGTGGCGAAATCATTCATTCCTCTTATTTACCAAAAGACCCCAATTATTTAAAAGACAAAAATGTAGTCGTAGTCGGTAGTGGCGAAAGTGGTGCGGATTTAGTCCATGATTTAGCAGGCAAATCGAAAAACGTATACATGTCATTACGTAAAGGCGCGATCATCACCATGAGTACAGCCGCGCAATCATTACCAGCCGACCATGGTTCATACCGTGCTAAAGTGTGGTTGCCACGTATTTATTTACACGACTTACACCATTGCTGCATCATGACGGTGCGCGATCAATATTCACCGTTCAGAATGTTTTACACTATTGCTAGTGTGATTCCATTAATTTTATTATTGCCTTTCTATCCTAAAACAGTGGGCAAAGAATTATTGTTTATTCTCAAAGGTTTGTTTAATCCGAAAAACTGGATTGCTTTATTCCAAAAACCACAACGTCATGGCGAAGCATCAGGCGTAGAATTAGCCAAAGCCTGTGAAGAATTATGTGCTGAGTCACCAAAATCCGAAGCTGAAAAAGAAGAACGGTTCTGGAAATTACGTGAAACCTTTGCATGGTATTCTGGTGGTTTGCATAATAATCAACCGTTTACAAAAAGTCCTTGGTTCTTCAATGACGTTATCGACAAAACAGTGAAAATTGTACCTAATATCAAACAATATATGGGTGGTAAAACCATTAAGTTTGATGATGGTATTGAACGCGAAGTTGACATCGTTGTGTTATGTACTGGCTTCAAGAGCCATTTGCCGTATTTGCAAGAACAAGATTTAGACGGTCGTGATTTATACAAAAACGTATTTATGCCAAAGCAGCCAAACATCGCATTTATGGGTTTTGCAAGACCGAATATTGGGGCTGCCCCACCTATTGTTGAAATGCAATCACGTTGGATTTCAGGTATTTTCAAAGGTCGTATTAAATTACCTAGCCAAGCAGAAATGCAGCATATTGTTGAGAATGATGCAGAAGTGTATACCATGAGCCGTAAGCAACATGCTAAACGTTTGACTTCATTGATTGATTACCATGCTTATATGGAAGATATTGCGGGAAAAGTCGGTTGTCGCCCACAATTCTCGAAAGTTATGTTTAGTCCTAAATTACTATACACTTACTTATTTGCGCCATTGGCTTCGTTCCAGTATCGTTTACATGGTTATGGTGCTAAACCTGAAGCAGCCCAAACAGCGATGGATAGATTGCCTAAAGTTGTCCCATTCCGTGTGGTGCAAGGCATTATTTTATTCTTTGTGATGAAACCGTTTTTCTATTTATTAGGCGGTTTAGGTATCAAGAAATTCCGTCCAATTATCTAATTTGTAAAAGTCAGGACTGGCAATAATTTGGAACAACGCATTTATTTATAGCTCCAAGGATTGTCAGTCCTCAGTTCATATTAAAGGCCCTTCCCATGCAAGCAACCCCTACTTTTCAAAGACCTAAACGTCCTTGGCAAGCCAATATGTTAAATTGGGCTGGCCGCGTATTACCATTAAATAAACTGTCTAACTTTGATTTAAATGAACAAACGCTAATACGCCAAGCGGAACAAATTACAGGTTTATCAGATTGGGGTGGTGATGATTTTCGTGAGCCATTACGCTATTTTTTACAAGCCTTAGAATCTGATGCTGGATTAAATTTAGTCGGTCGGCGTTTTTTTCAGCAAGATACCCTACGTTTATTAACCAATCGCTTGAAATTAGAAGACGAGTTTAAAAAACATCCTGAAATTTTAGACGTACCTGTTGAAAAGCCTTTATTCGTGGTGGGAATGTTTCGTAGTGGTACAACTTTTTTACACAATATGTTGGCGCAAGACCCCAATTGTCGTTGGTTACATTTAGCTGAAGCGTTGTTGCCGACTCCTGCCCCTGAAAAAGATCATTGGTTAACCGACCTGCGTTTAGTCACTGCTTCTACATTGATTAATCGTCAAAATGCCTTATCGCCCAATTTCGCGGTAGCGCATCATATCAGTGCGAATAAACCTGCTGAATGTAGCCGTTTATTTGAACACAGTATGGTGGGACATTTATTTGATTTTAGAGCCAATGTCAGCAGTTATTCTCATTGGGTGCAACAGCAAGACATCACTTATGCTTATGAATATTATCGCAAGCAATTACAGTATTTAAGCTGGAAATGGCCTAGTTCACATTGGGTGTTTAAAGCCCCTGCGCATATTTATCATTTAGATTTGTTGTTAAAAGTATTTCCTGATGCCAGCGTGGTGTACATTCATCGCGATCCAGTGAAAGTATTACCCTCATGTTGTAGCGTATCAGGATTGGCGCGAATTCGGTTTTCTGATGAAATGGTCAATGCAAACGAAGTTGGTGATTATTGGTTAAATGTATTGTCAAGAGCGGTACATCATGCCATGGATGTGCGCAAGGATTTTGATTCCAAACGTATTTTAGATGTGCACTATATGGAATTTATGCAGAACCCGCCCGAAATGATCGCCAACATTTATCGCCATTTCAACTATGATTTTACCGATGCGATGAAAGAGCGTTTACACGCATGGATGAATGAAAACCCTCAGCATAAATTAGGTGTGCACCGTTACACTCTGGAGCAATTTGGCTTATCGATTGACCGAATTGAAGATGCTTTTGGGCGTTATTATGAACATTCGGGAGTGGTTAAAGAACGGTAATTTAAAGTTGGTGGGAGAATCAAGCCCACCTTTTAGTCATTGATTATATTTGCTTGTGTGCAATTGGCTTTTCGGTAAATAAGTAGTCTTTTAATTCTTTATCAAAGCTTGGGTCTTTACGACGAATCCACTCTAATACCATTGCAGCATGTTCTTTCTCTTCATCTCGATTGTGCGCCAAAATCGCTTTTAATTCTTCATCTTTACACGCATCAACTCTTTGATTGTACCAGTCAACCGCTTCTAACTCTTCCATCAGCGACACAATGGCTTTGTGCATGTCTTTGGTTTCAGTAGAAAGTTCTTCAACTGGTTCATGATAGCCTTCGTTTGCCATATTCTAATCTCCTTAAGATTGAGTAATCATGCTTAATTAACTTCAACAAAATATAGAGATTAACTTAAAACCTCAAAGCGTTCAATTTATAAATACAGCCTAAATTTCTTAAAACTATCAACTTGCAATACTTCGGACAGATTTGATGAGAAATTGAGGAGAGAGCCAAATAATAAGAGTTGTATCATTTATCGACGACAACATAATCCCCAAGTCTCTGATGAAAAGACGACAAGCCATATTGGAACAAATGGGGATAGAATTGAATGGATTAAGTCCTAAGCCATTGAATAATTTGATTGAAAATACAGCGTATAATTTATCTACAAAACAAATATAGATAACAGATGAACAATCACCTATAGATTGTAATGAACATCTTCTCTTATGCTTTTCTTCACAACTTAAGGCTAGACTTTAATTCTATTAAATATTGTCCAGACTTTCACTTGCCATTTGAGTTTATCCAAACCTGTTCTAACTATTCTCAAATAGTAGATTGATAAATATTCACTGTTCATTGATAATTGCTTACTAATATTGATTTGGGAGTTGCGGTGAACCATGACCCAGCAGGTCTATGATGTTTTAATTATCGGGACAGGTGCAGCAGGCTTAAGCCTCGCCTTAGAACTCGCACAACATGCCAATATTGCTATCCTATCTAAAGATTCTATCGATGCAGGCAATACCTCGTATGCACAAGGTGGTATTTCAGCAGTACTGAGTGAAGATGACTCGGTCGAATCCCATGTTGAAGACACTTTAATTGCAGGTGCAGGGCTATGTCATCGAGACGTGGTTGAATTTACCGTTGCAGAAGGGCCAGAGCGGATTGCATGGCTGATTGAACAAGGAATGCCATTTACACAAATTCCTAATACAGAACAATATCACCTCACTCGTGAAGGGGGGCATAGTCATCGCCGTGTCATTCATGCCGAAGATGCGACAGGTCGGGCAATTGTCACCACCTTGAGCAAAAAAGTACGTGAACACGCCAATATTACCCTTTTAGAAAATAACATTACCATTGATTTAATTACAGGAAAAAAACTGGGCTTACCCACGACGCGTTGTCTTGGTGCTTATATTTTTAACCGTGAAACCATGCAAACCAGTGTGGTACGAGCCAGATATGTGATTTTGGCGACAGGGGGAGCAGGTAAAGCCTATTTGTATACCAGCAATCCAGATGGCGCGACAGGAGATGGAATCGCCATGGCGTGGCGGGCAGGCTGTCGAGTTGCGGATATGGAATTCATCCAATTTCATCCCACATGTTTTTATCATCCAGATGCAAAATCTTTTCTCATTAGCGAAGCGGTGCGTGGTGAAGGCGGGCAATTACTGTTGCCAGATGGCCAACGGTTTATGCCCCAATTTGATAAACGTTTAGAACTAGCTCCACGAGATATTGTTGCCAGAGCAATTGACCATGAAATGAAGCGCTTAGGCTGCGACTATGTATTTTTAGACATTAGTCACAAGTCGGCGGATTTTATCGTTGCCCATTTCCCTAATATCTATCAACGTTGCTTAGAATTCGGCTATGACATGACTTGTGAGCCGATTCCCGTTGTGCCTGCAGCGCATTATACTTGTGGTGGCGTATTAACCAACCAATTTGGACAGACTGATATTGAAGGTTTATATGCAGTGGGTGAAGCGGCGAGCACAGGTTTACATGGTGCAAATCGGATGGCCAGTAACTCATTATTAGAGTGTCTGGTGTTTGCGCATAGTGCGGCGAATCATATTTTGCAACATCTCACTGATGTGCCAAAACCCCCGCATTTGCCTGAATGGGATGAAAGCTTAGTTATTGATTCAGATGAAGAAGTTGTGGTATCTCATAACTGGGAAGAATTACGCCATTTCATGTGGGATTATGTAGGTATTGTACGTACAACAAAACGTTTGCAACGTGCAAAACATCGTATTGATTTGCTGCAAAAAGAAATTGATGAGTATTACAGCAACTTCCGTGTCAGTAACGATTTGATTGAATTAAGAAATTTAACACTGGTATCTGATTTAATTATCTGTTCTGCCTTATTGCGTAAAGAAAGTCGTGGTTTGCATTATACTTTGGATTATTTAAAAACCAGTCCGATTGCGACCAATACGATTTTAACACCAGACAATTATGGGTGATGATATTTTATTCTTATAAATCAGTATATTATGATTTACAGTAATTTATTTAGACTACCCATCCTACAATGACGGGTAGTTCTGAATCATCAGATAGAGCCGCTTATACTCTTGTTACTAAAGCATAAATTCTTACCACATTAAATCGTCAGGTACTTGATAATCCGCATAAGGATCATCTGCATCCGCTTCCGTATTTTCAGCAGCGGCTTGATGTACCAAATAACTGTCATCACGCATTGCAATCTTATCTGCAACGATAGTGGGTATAATATGATAATGCTCTTCTAGCTTAACAATAACCAACTTGCCTTTGATAAGCTGCTTCTGGGTTTCGCTTGTAACATACAGTTTTTGAACAATCGAACCATCCGTAAAATTATATGCAATATCAGCTTCACGAGCTGTAATCATATTCAACGTGATAAGTTGCTTAATCTGGCTGTGAATTTCTTTTTGCTTCGCTTGTTCCGATTTTTGGCGATTCAACTCACGATCTTTTTCAACTTTCTCAAGATGTGCTCGTTGTGATGTTAGCTTGATTTCATCGTCAACCTGTTTTTTCTGTTTAAACTTTTGTTTAGACTGCTTTTGCTTGGTTTTCTTCACATCCTTCGCTTTAGCTTTATCTACAAGTCCTGCTTTGAGTAATTGATCTTGTAATGAGCTACTCATAATATGATTTTTCCTTATAACAGTGTTTTTTTTCAAGCTGGGGTAATTTAACATATTTTATATTCACTATACTGATTTAATACATCATTTTCGATTTATGATGCCCAATATGGATAAATCCTGAAATTCTATATTTAAATATATGAGCATAAACAGTTCATTTCTCAAATAATTACCCAATATTATTATATTTAATGCTTATTTAGAATGAATTGAGTGTGGCTTTAAATTGTAATCAATTTGTGCTTATTTTATTTTGCCCGTTAATCATCTTTTATAACAGATAAAAACTCTAATTACAGTATTGATTTAATTAGATAAATCTCATAAGCTTGCAGTTTATTTTTCAATTACACAATCGAGCATACTTGAAAAGCCGTACTAGTGTTAGAATACTGAACTGATAAGATAAAGTGTTTATAAAAAAAGGAACGCAGGTGTGGTACAGAAGAAAATTTGTATGATTGGCGATTTTGCTGTAGGTAAAACCAGTTTAGTGGCACGTTTTGTTCGTCAAACCTTTTCTGATAAATACCTTACTACTGTTGGAGTTAAGATTGACACTAAAATTGTTAACCTTGATGAACAGCAAGTCAAACTCATTTTATGGGACATTGCAGGAGCTGATTCATTTACCACTACCACCGCTTCTTACCTACGTGGTGCAACAGGATATTTTTTAATCGTAGATGGCACACGCCGTCCTACTTGGGAATCTGCTTTAAAATTGAAACAAGCTGTCACTGAGCAAATTGGTGAAAAACCTTTTGTTATATTATTAAATAAGGCTGACTTAACGGATGAGTGGGAAATTGAAGAACAGTTAATCACCGCTCAAGAGCAAGAGGGCTGGAAAATTCTGAGAACCAGTGCTAGAACAGGTGAAAATGTTGAAGCCGCGTTCACGGAACTTGCTACCAAGTTAATTGCATAAAAAAGCAGGATAGAGGAAATCAAATATGTCAGCTCTTTCAACTCTCCCTCTCAGTATTATCAAATATATTCGTTCTATGTGGATGGCAGAAATGCTGATGACTTATCTCCATGTGGACAAAAGCGGTTTATTGGCAAGCTGGGGAGGACACCCACGTTATTATGGTTTGACCAATTTAGAAACAGGTGTACCTGTCAATGAGCAAATCGTATTTTTAGAAGGCCTATTACCCGTTGACCATGCACAGATTATTGAATTTATTTGTATGGAAAATGGACGTTGCGCCCATGTGCATATTGTGCCTAGCGAAAGTGGGACGTGGGTATTATTGTTAGATGCAACAACCGAACATTATCGGCAACAGAAATTACAACAGCAATTAAATGAATTGAGTATTTTGACTTATCGTCAAAGCCAAGTGGTGCAAAAATTAGAAACGGCTCGTGAGGCATTGGCTGAAGATAAAATCCAACTAGAAAAAATCAGCAATTTAAAATCACGTTTTATCGCGGGCTTATCACATGAGTTGCGCACCCCACTGTCATCGATTGTCGGCTACACACAATTATTAGATGAAGCTACCCAAAATGATGAGCAGGAAACTCGCTACTTATCCAATGTTAAAAACAGTGCAAATCACTTGCTATCATTGATTGATACCCTGCTTGAGCAAACTCGAATTGAAAATGGCAAAGTCAGCTTACACCCAACTCAAACTGATTTAAGCCAATTATGTGATAATTTAAAAGGCTTGTTCTTTCCTGCAGCACAAGATAAAAAATTAGAATTTAGTGTATTACCCCAAAGTAGTTTTCCACGGGTGGTTACTGTCGATGAGGTTCGATTACGCCAAATTTTAATTAACCTGATTAATAATGCCTTGAAATTTACTGAGCAAGGCCATGTTCATTTAGAAGTCGAATGGCAAGATAATAAATTTTACTTTACAGTGACAGATACGGGGCGCGGTATTCCAAGCGAACAGCTTGAGCATATTTTTACCGCATTTCATCAAGTTGATGTCGATTCCCATGTGGGTGCAGGACTTGGCTTAGCAATTAGCTACAATCTTGTACAACAAATGCAAGGTGAATTAGCAGTCGAATCCAGCGTAGGAAAAGGCTCTATTTTCAGAGGTTTTGTCCAAGCTCCTTTAACTCATACGCTTAAATCAGAACAAGAAGATAAGTTAACGGTAAAAGCGATAAAGCAAGAACGAGCTAAGACCGCTCAAGAGACAACGGTATTACTTGCTGAAGACAGTATTTATCTGAGTACTTTGATGGAAGTCTATTTAGAAGATGCAGGACATACCGTCATCAAAGCGGGTAATGGTTTAGAAGTCTTGAATTTACTGGAAAAACATCAGCCTGAAATTCTAATCATGGACATGCACATGCCTGCTTTAGATGGGTATAAAACCACTCAGCAGTTAAGAGAGCAAGGTTTTGATAAACCCATTGTTGCCATTTCTGCCTCTACATTACCGAAAGATCATGATTATGCACTGGAAATTGGTTGTCAGGCCTATTTAACCAAGCCGATTCAAGCCGATACCTTGTTAGATACCATTGATGATATATTATCCAAAACGCATTAGTGATATTTTCTAAGTTGTTAGGAAAACAGGAGTTGAAATAAGACGATTTAGATGTTGATTGTACTTATCACAGCCTCCTGTGTTTTAAATAGCAGTTTATATCATTTACTCTTAATGCAATGAACAATACCTTCACCAACTTTTGGAAGTAATATAACTTATTGATTTTATAGAAAAGGCTTATTTATGGATGTTTGTTTTAAATCAATGGCTTAGCTTATTATAGCCAAGATATTGATTTAAACCATACTTATAAAATTATTTGCTCTACTCACAGCTTCTTTTTATAATCAAAATCCTAAGCAGCAAAATGTTATTCTAAAAAAACTTGATGGATGGTAGCTTAAATACGATAATTGTTCTGTCACATAACTGCTATCTATACACATTTATGAGGCGTTATGATGAAATCTATATGTTTGCTGTGATAGTTCTCAACTTATGAAGCCATTGAAATATAATAAAATCATCTATCTGCCACTGTTTATAGTATGTGTATGGCTGCCAAACTGGGTATACGCATTAAGTGCAGAACAATGGTTACAACAAGGTCAGGCTTACTTTAAGCAAGGCCAGTATGAGCAGGCTATCCAACATTGGGAAGGTGGCCTAGATTCGCTATCTATTGACGATTTAAATCAAAATCAAAAAATCGATTTACATGCTCAAATTGCCCATGCGCATCAATCCTTAGGCAATTCTGACAAAGCAATTCAGTTGCTTGAACGCAATTTGCCGCTGGTTGAAAGTGATATAAGCCAACATATTTTATTACTCGCAGCCTTGAGCGACTTATGTTTAGCGACTCATCAATATATCAAAGCCCGTCAATATATTAATCAAGCGGTCAATAAATTAGAAATTGAACAAGTCTCTAGCAGCATTTCTGCAATGGTATTCAATAATTTGGGTAATGTGCTTGCTGTAGAAGCCTATTTTGATGAAGCCATCAGTGTTTATCAACAAGCCTTAACCCATACAGATTCAGAACAGCCAGAATTGCAAATCCGAGTTTTGGTCAACTTAAGTCGTACTTATTTAAAAAATCATCAATTTAAACAAGCCACTAACTCATTACAACAAGCTTATCAAGCCTTAATTATACGAGAAGATAAATATGATAAAGCGTTTTTGCTCATCACAGTTGGGGAGCTTGCGCAAAATATTCAGAAGCAGCAACAAGAATATCAAATTAATGGCAAAAGTCGACAACAGCTACGTCAATTAGCTTATGAAAGTCTATCAACCTCGGTCAAAATTGCGGAACAAATTCATAATGACCGCCTGATTGCTTATGCCTATGGCTATTTAGGCCAATTATATGAATCTGAAAAGCGTTATGAAGACAGTTTAAAACTCACTCGACGCGCCATTTTTGCAGCCCAAGAAAGTGAAGCTTATGAGATTTTATATCGTTGGGAATGGCAAGCGGGGCGTTTATTCCAAATTCAAAAACAACTGGATTTAGCCATTGTGGCTTATCAACATGCTGTCAAATCTTTGCAAGCGGTACGTGATGAATTAAAAACGGGTTATCGCAAAACGTCGTTGCCCTTTCGTGAAACTATTGGCTTAGTTTATTTTGAGTTGGCCGACTTGCTATTGCAAAAAGCTAAAACCGATGCTGATCCTAAGTGGCTGATTGAAGCCCGCGACACCATTGAATTATTGAAAACGGTTGAGCTACAAGATTACTTTCAAGATGATTGTTTGCGTCAGTCATCCACTACTTTAGCCGAACAAATGAATATGGCTAAAACGGCGGTATATTATCCAATTTTACTGCATGATCGTTTAGAAATCCTCCTGAGTTTACCCAAAGGAATTAAACATTTTACCGTTAATATAACGGCATTGAAGTTAAAAGATGAGGCAAATGAGTTTCGATTTGAGCTGGAAACACGGGAAACAAAAGATTATCTACCTTATGCACAGCGTTTATATCGTTGGATGATTACACCAATTTTGGCTGAATTAAAACGCCAGCAAGTGGATACCTTGGTTTTTGTACCTGATGGTGTATTGCGAACCATTCCATTTTCAGCACTTCATAATGGTAGCCATTTTTTAATTGAAGATTATGCTATTGCCACCGTGCCTAGTTTAACCTTGACTGATCCAACGCCATTAGCAAAGAAGGCTGATGTGAAAATATTGCTCAATGGCTTATCTCAAAGTGTACAGGGTTTTCCTCAATTATCTAGTGTGACCCGAGAAGTCCGTTTTATCGAGCGTTTTTACCCTCAACAATCACAAATTTTACTTGATAATGAATTTACCACTGCTAATTTTGCTAACTCACTAAGGCAAACCCCTTATTCTATTGTACATATTGCCTCTCATGGTCAGTTTAATAGTGATCCACAAAAAACCTTTTTACTGACTTATGACAACAAAATCACCATTAGTCATTTAGAAGATTTAATCCGTTTAAGTAAAATTCGCAATGAACCGATGGAATTATTAACTTTGAGTGCTTGTCAAACTGCGGTAGGCGATGACCAAGCAGCTTTAGGCTTAGCAGGTATTGCAGTTAAAGCGGGGGCTAGAAGTGCATTAGCCACCTTGTGGTTTATCGATGATGCCGCCACCAGCTTATTAGTCAGTGAGTTTTATCAGCAATTACAAATAAAACATGTAACAAAAGCCAAAGCGTTGCAAAAAGCGCAATTGTATTTACTTAATAAGCCTCGTTATCAACATCCAGCATTTTGGGCACCTTTCTTACTGGTTGGAAATTGGTTGTGATAATGCGCTTAACACAAACCTTAAAAAAAACACGATATAAGATATTTTGGGCTGTTTTTTTAGGCATTTTCTGTAGTATGCAAAATCTATGGGCTGAGATCATCACTGATGGTAGTTTGGGTGATAGAGTGAGTTTACAGGGAACAGACTACGCAATCAGTCCTGATTTAGGTATACAACAAGGCACTAATTTATTTCACAGCTTTGAACAATTCAACTTGCAAACTGGTGAAACTGCTACTTTTTCTGGTTCAGATAATATAAAAAACATTGTCGCGCGTATTACAGGTGGCCAATCACTTATTCGTGGCACAATTCGCACTTTAATTCCCAATGCTGACTTATATCTTACTAACAATCAGGGGTTTGTTTTTGAAAGTAATGCTCGACTAGATGTACTTGGTTCACTCTATCTCACTACAGCCTCAGATATTATTTTTACAGATAATTTTCGCTGGCCAACGTCTTTACAGCAAAATCAAATACTAACTTCAGCCCCACCCGATACATTTGGTTTTTTAGGTACACCCCAAGCCATTGAAATTTCTAATACACAACTTGATACCCCCAAAGGCACGACTTTATCATTTTCGGCAGGTGATATTTTTATTAAAAATTCAAGACTTAAAGCAACATCAGGCCATTTGGATTTATTAGCGGTACGCCATGGAGAGCCGATTAATCCCATTGTGCCGCTACAAGAAACTTTTGAATTAGGCCAAATTACCATCAGTAACAATAGTACTTTAGATATTGGCCGAGATGGGGATGGTCTTATTTTTATTCGTGCAAATGATTTAACTTTAGATAATAGTTCTATTTTTGTAAATACCTCTATTATTGGTCAAAATAGTACCTTATTCATTAATACTGATAGCTTGTTATTAAACAATGCTAATTTGGATAGTCGTACTTATGGTGCAGGGCAAGGTGGTTTAATCATTGTTCAAGTTGAAAATAATGCAGTCTTAGTTGATACCAATATATTGACTACAGGTACACAAAAAGAACCTGAAATTACAGGTGATGCTGGTGATATTCGTTTAGTGGCAGATAATCTTACTTTGCTCAATACTTCAATTACAACTAAGACTTTTGGTATTGGGGCAGGAGGCGATATTAGTGTTTTTGTACGTAAAAATTTGTATATGGCAAGCCCTAAAATCGGCTTAGGCATTTCGCCATCAGTGATTCAAGCCAGTACTGAAGATGGAGGGGATGCGGGTCTCATCTATATTGAAGCACGCAATCTAACCTTAACAGGTGAAAATACCGCGATTGATAATAATTCTACAGGATTGGGCAATGGTGGTAGTATTCATCTACATATTTCTGATGTGTTGGCTTTATCTAATAATGCATTTATTTCGGCTGATAGTGAAGCTCAGGGAGATGCGGGAAATATCAGTTTAAATAGCTCAGACTTATTGCTGCAAAATAGCAGTATTTCAACTACAGCTAGCGAATCTGATGGCGGAAATATTGTATTAAATGTGCGTAGTCAGCTCAGTTTAAAAAATAGTTCAATAAGTGCTAATATCAATGGTAATGGTAAAGGTAATGGTGGCAATTTAGCGATTGGCAACGCCTGTATTTTTAGTTTACAAGACAGTGAATTACGTGCTAACGCGAGCTTTGGTAATGGTGGATTGATTTTAGCTATTTCTGGAGCAGGTTTAGATTTAACAGGTGCGAGCAAAATTGATGCGTCCTCAGAATTTGGCACTGATGGTAGCGTCCAAATTGAAGAAATTCCTAGTATTGATCGCAGTATTTTATCGTCTCAGTTTTTAGATGCGAGCATGAAAATCAAACAACGTTGTATTTCCAGAAGTGATGATAATCTAAGTCATTTTGCAGTGAAACAAAAAACGGATTTGCCTAATGTGCCTGATGATTTCCAGTCTTATATTCCACTACTACAAAGATAAACTGATATAAACGATTTTTAACACCCTGTTCAAATAC
>JADGDW010000133.1 GCA_016744725.1 Candidatus Albibeggiatoa sp. nov. BB20
CTTTATAATAAGTTAAAAGAACTGCCAGCGGCATTTGGGGAACTACAAAATTCATTCCTACTTGATATATATGGAAACTACTTAGAGATTCCTCCATATGAAATAGCCAACCAAGGAATAAAAGCCATCCGAGACTACTTTGACGCACTAGAACAACAAACCCGCCCCCTCAACGAATCTAAACTCATCCTCATTGGCGACGGTGGTGCTGGTAAAACCTCCCTCATGAAACGCCTGCTTGAACAAAACTTTAACCCGCAAGAATCGCAAACACACGGCATCAACATCAACACCCTTGCACTCAAACACCAAAACGAAGACATCAAACTGCACTGCTGGGACTTTGGCGGACAACAAATCATGCACGCGACGCATCAATTTTTCCTTTCCAAACGCAGCCTTTATCTACTGGTACTCGACAGCCGCCGCGAAACCCAACCCGACTACTGGCTCAAACACATCCAAACCTTTGGCAACAACGCACCCGTCATCATCGCCATCAACAAAATAGACGAAAATCCACACTTTTCCTTGCCCAAACGCAAACTAATGCAACAATATCCCAACATCAAACACATCGCTCACATCTCCTGCGCCACCCAAGACGGCATTGACGATCTCAAAACCCAAATTCAAAACCTGCTAGCCGACATCGAACTGCTACATACCCTATTTCCTGCAACATGGTTCAAAGTCAAAACAGCGATTACCGAACAAGCGACACAAACCGACTTCACCAGCTACGAACACTTTGTAAATATCTGTAAAAATAATGATATACAAAAAGAATCCGAACAAAATACCCTCATCAACTTCCTGCACGACTTGGGCATCGTGATTCACTTTCAAGACCGTTGGCTGCGTGAAACCAATGTCATCAATCCGCAATGGATAACCGAAGCGATTTACAGCCTCATCAATGCAAAACAATTGGTTGGCGGCAAACTGCACCGTGAGCAGCTCACACAAATCCTTGATAACGACATTTACCCCACACGAAAACATGATTATATTATTGAATTAATGAGAAAATTTGAACTGTGCTACGCGCTGAATGAACATGAATTCTTGCTGCCTGATTTATTCCTCACAGCAGAACCCGATTTTGAATTTGATGACAGCCAAGCCCTGCATTTTAGATTTGACTACGACTTTTTGCCCAACTCTATTTTTACCCGTTTCATAGTCAGAATGCACAACGATATTCATGACAATACTTACTGGCGCAACGGCTGCTTACTGCACAATCCTCACTATCAAAGCAGCGCATTGATTGAAACCGAGAACAACCAAATCAGCGTCCACATCACAGGACAACAACGCCGTGAATATTTAACTGTGCCGCAATTCATTCTCAACGACTTAAACAATCACTTTAACAAGCTAAAAATCACAACAAAAATCGGCTTGCCCGACAATCCACACATCACCGTCGATCAAAACTATCTCATGCAATTAGCCAAAAATGGACAAACGCTATATATTCCACCAGAAACGCCAGATAAAACTTATAATATCAATGAATTACTCGGGACAGTTTCAACTAAAAACCTAGATGAAAATCAAGTGATACAAATATCTGAAATGATTGCAAATATTTTAGGTGACAAATTAGATGGAAGAAATGTATATATTCACGGCAATGTGGAAAAACTGAACTTGAATACAGGGGATAACGCTGAACAAATATTGAATACTTGATTGTTAGACTGCGGAAATTAAACCCAGCATGATGGGCGCATCAGTTAATTTACTTGAATTATGGCGGCGGATGATGAAAAATAAGAACTAAACTGATTTCAGGAGTGCAAAATTAATTCTGCATGAGCAAAATAACAGGCACTCCTTTGTGACGAAATTACGTCAATGTGACTTTAGCAAATTTACGCTTTCCAACTTGATAAACATGTTCTGTACCTGCTTGTAATTGCAGTGCTTTATCACTGATTTTTTCGCCATCAATTTTAACCGCACCCTGCTTAATCATGCGGAATGCCTCTGATGTACTGCTCACCAACCCTGCATCTTTCAATAACTGAGCAATACCAAGCTGACCACCCTCTGGCGTAAAGTTATGCTCTGGCATATCATCAGGGATTTCATTTTGTTTAAAACGCGCAACAAAATCAGCATAAGCTTGTTCAGCAGCAGCTTTATCATGAAAACGGGCCACAATTTCCTGTGCAAACTCCACTTTCACATCACGCGGATTCTTGCCATTTTCGACATCCGTTTTCCATTGTTGAATTTCTGACACTGATTTAAAGCTCAACAACTCAATATAACGCCACATCAAATCGTCGGAAATAGACATTAATTTACTGAAAATATCGAACGCAGGTTCGTAAATACCAATGTAATTCTTCAAAGATTTAGACATTTTTTGCACGCCGTCCAAACCTTCCAAAATCGGCATCATCAATACCACTTGAGGCTCTAAATCCGCCTGTTTTTGCAGCTCACGACCAACCAATAAATTAAATTTCTGATCCGTACCACCCAATTCCACATCTGATTTTAATGCGACAGAATCATAACCTTGAACCAATGGATATAAAAACTCATGAATCGCAATCGGTTGATTGCCTGTATAACGCTTATGAAAGTCATCACGCTCCAGCATTCGCGCCACCGTCTGTTTTGCTGCAAGCTGAATCATATCACTGGCACTCATTTTGCCCATCCATTCAGAGTTGAACCGAATAATGGTTTTTTCAGGGTCTAAAATTTTATAAATTTGTTCCTGATAACTCTGAGCATTCTGCTTAACTTGTTCTTGAGTCAAAGGTGGGCGAGTTTCATTTTTACCTGTAGGGTCTCCGATCATGCCCGTGAAATCGCCGATTAAAAACGTGACTTCGTGCCCGAGCTGTTGAAAGTGACGCATCTTATTTAATAAAACCGTATGCCCTAAATGTAAATCAGGCGCGGTAGGGTCAAAACCTGCTTTTATTCGTAATGGGCGACCTGTTTCTAATTTTTTGCGTAATTCGTCCTCAATTAGCAACTCATGAACGCCTAATTTTATTTGTTGCAGTGCATCCGTGACTGAACTCATTATGAACCTCGATGTTATATAAAAGGGTAAAAATGGATGACAAACGGCTAAATTTATGGTTGAATATGACCGCTTCTATAATTAGATAGTGTGGTCGAGGTAAGCGACTCCAACCTAGATGATGCCAGAAGCAATAGCTTAACATAAGTGCTATAAATTATTGACTATTTTCTGTATGTAATATGTGTTATATTTCGGTACAAATAATAATATAGACAATGAGTTATATCCACCTTTAAAAGTATAACTTTAAGCTGTTCAAAGGCTTAAGCTCATATTTTAAGTATCGAATCGGCGAATGACATACTTGAGTTAAAAACTATGAAAAACCAAGCGCATAACATAAAAACAACTAAATTTCGTTCAAGCGTCATTGCTGTGGCGATGATTAGTGTTGCCTCCTTTACTTGGTGGCTAACTTCTAGCGAAGCTTTTGCACCCAATATTCCTATTTCAAGCTTGCCTAATACTCAGGTTGTTGAACAGCCAGAATTCCAAAGCATTAAGCAAGAAATTCAACAATTAGAACGAGATCAGTATCAAGAAATTGAAACCACAGTACAATCTGGCGATACCTTAACCCATATTTTTGAACGTCATAATTTAAAAACAGCCGACTTATATGAAATCTTGCAACTGAAGCAGTTTAAATCACAGTTGACCCAATTACATCTTAAACAAAAAATAGTTATCTTACATACTAGTCAAGGCAATGTGGTTGACTTAACTTTGCAGTTAGGCAAGGACAAAGAATTACAAGTTTATAAAAATGATTTTGGGTTTGATGCAGAAATTTTACAAGGCGGTGAACCTGTCCTTACTTCTCTTGCTCAACACAGTATTGTAACTGAACCTCAAACTATATCTAATAGCAATGTTGCAACTACAGCAACCGCATTAGCAGTAACTACAGTTGTTACTAAAGCAGTTAAAAAAGCCCCAAAATTCAAATCTAATCGCTTAGAATTAAAAATAAAATCAGGCGATACCTTGTATAAATTTTTCCGCCAACATAAACTGAATCTAGCAGACTTAGAACGTATTTTAAAACTGAGTCGCAAATCACGCCGTCAGTTACAAAATCTTAAAATCAATCAAAAATTAGTGATTACTCGCACTAAAAACAACCATGTTAAATCTTTAAGCTTAGCCATTGGCAAGAAAGCAACTTTGCATTTCACTCAAAAAGGCAATAACTTTAAAGGCGAGATTGAGAAAAACGGCACTCGTGTCGCATTGAATCATAAACCTAAACCTCGTTTGCGAGTTGCAAAACAAACTGAGAATAAGAAAGCTAAAAAAGTAGCAGCAAAAAAACCTGCTCGCACGATAGTGAAAAGTTATGCACCATTGAAAGCACCTAGCCCACAATTGGGTGACATGATTAAGAGTGCGAAAAAATATTTAGGTTATCCTTATGTTTATGGTGGTACAACACCGCGTGGCTTCGATTGCAGTGGCTTTGTGGTCTATAATTCTAAGAAAGCGGGTATTAGCTATGTACCGCGTACAGCACACCAGCAATATAAACATACTGCGACTACGCCTGTCAGCAGAAAGAATTTAAAACCGGGTGATTTGGTGTTTTTCCATAGCAGAAATAACCGTAAACGGATTGGGCATGTAGGTATTTATATCGGCGATGATAAATTTATTCATGCGCGTGCTAAAGGGCCTAAGGATGTGACCATTACCAGCTTAAATAATAGTTATTATCGTAAACATTTTGTACGTGGCGGACGTTTATAGTAGCTTGGCTTATTGAGTTTTCAAAATCGGGCAGAAATATGGCTTTTTGCCCGATTTTGGACTCATTTTCTACATAAGCATGTCATTATTATCAGGTAGAGTGGAGTGTGCAAGCGCAGGTTTGGCACTCCATTCGTATTTTAAAAGGTTTGTACATGAAATTAAGTCGTATCTTTATTTTGCTATTGAGCTTTTTTGTCAGCACAGCAGTCATGGCAAAGCAAGTCAGCATCATAGGTGTAGGTGATATTATGCTGGGGAGTAATTTCCCATCAGCCTCGTACCTACCTGCCAATAACGGCAAGGATTTGATGCAAGCGGCATACCCGATTTTACAAAATGCAGATGTCACTTTTGGTAATTTAGAAGGTACTATCCTTAATAGCGGTGCAACAATTAAAAATTGCAAAGCCAGTAATAAATGCTATGCGTTCCGTATGCCTGAAAAATTAGCCCCTAATTTAGTTGATGCAGGTTTTGACGTACTCAGTATCGCAAATAACCATGTACGTGATTTCGGCAATAACGGCTTAAAAAACACTCAAAAAATATTAAGCAAGCTCGGTCTGCATTATGCAGGGCTGTCTAGTAAACCTAGCACCATTTTTACCAAAGATGGTATTACTTATGGGTTTGCTGCATTTGCACCGAATGTAGGTACACAAAGTATTCGAGATATTCCTACAGCGAAAAAAATCATATCTCAATTAGCTAAGAAGACGGACATTGTGATTGTGTCATTTCATGGTGGAGCTGAAGGGTCTAAACATCAACATGTAAAAAGAAAGACAGAAACATTTTATGGAGAAAATCGTGGCAATGTACATGCTTTTGCACATGCTGTGATTGATGCTGGTGCGGATGTGGTATTTGGTCATGGACCTCATGTTACCCGTGCTGTTGAAGTATATAAACAACGTTTTATTGCCTATAGCTTAGGTAATTTCTGCACTTACGGACGTTTTAATTTGCGAGGAGTGAGTGGTGTTGCGCCAATTATCAAAGTCAATATGACTGAGATAGGTGAATTTATAAATGCGAAGATTACACCGATTCAACAAGTAGGGAAAGGTATAGTCAAAATCGATAAAAGCAAACGCGCCATTCAATTAATACGTCAACTGACCAAAGCAGATTTTCCTAAGTCAACTGTCACTATTGATAGTACTGGGCTTTTAACCGCTCAATAACTATTAACGAGATACGATGCGACGACAACCATGCGTTATCAAAAACAACATATAAATAAAAAACCTATTCGAGTAGGTCAAGCACAACGACGTTCTGTACGAGCGCGTTTACTGGGTAAGCAAAGCCAAATGACTTTGCCACCTGAACTAAAAGGTTACAACTACTCTATTGAGCATGGCTTAAAGAAGCCTATCAAAGCCAAAGTGTCATCCGTGCGGGTTGTATCAGCTGTATCAACTATTGCGGTATTACCTTTTGCTTGGTGGCTGACCAATTCAAATGCATTTGTAGTCAATGATCTTCAAGCCAGTCAGCCAGATATTATCGCAACAACGATACCTGGTCATATTGATACGGCTGCTGCATTAGCTGAAATGGAAACCATGACATCTCAAGTCATTCCAGAATCTGTTGTCAGTGCAGAGCCAGAAGTGATTGAGCCTATTGCTGAACCTGAAATACAAGCTGAAGTAGTTGAAGAGCCTGTATTTACGCCTTGGTTAGATATTAAAGTCCAACCCGGTGATACCTTATCCGCGATTTTTAGCCGTTATGAATTGAGTAAAGCCCATTTATATAAAATTGTGAATGTGGATAAGCAATCAGCCAAGAAGTTACGTCAATTGCGTCCTAATCAAAAGATACGGATCAAACGTGATGAGCAAGGCAATGTTGAAGAATTTATTTTAGATTTAGGTTTTGCTTCTGAATTAAGTATTTTCCAAGCTGAAAATGGCTTTAAAGCCGAAGTCATGCAAGGTGATGTGAAAACAGAAGTGGCAACAGCTCATGGTCAGATCAGCAGTACATTATTCAATGCGGGTTATGAAGCAGGTCTGCCAGATAGTTTGATGTCAAATTTGATGGAGATTTTTCGCTGGGATGAAGATTTTCATTTATTCCAGAAAGGCGATCATTTTACCGTGATCTATGAAAAATTCACCTGTGATTCAGAATCTCAGTTTGGTAATATTCTTGCGGTTGAAGTGTTTAATAATAAAAAACTACATCGTGCTGTTCGTTACACTGACGAAGCTAGCAAAACAACCTATTATCATCCTGATGGCAATCCTTTATTTGCCCAAGCAAAACGCAGCGTGAAAAAACTTAATCCGTTGATGACACCAGTAAAAGCAACCCGTATCAGCTCGAATTATGGAATGCGTACTCACCCTATTTCAGGTAAAAAACGTTTTCATAGTGGTATTGACTATGCTGCAGTAACAGGTACACCTATTGTTGCTGCAACTTCTTCAACTGTAAAATTTAAAGGTTGGAAGCGTGGTTATGGACGCACAGTGGTTTTGCAACACGATGAACAATACACTTCTTTGTATGCACACATGTCCAAATTTGCCGAGATTAAAGTAGGGCAAAAACTGAAACAAGGTATGACTATTGGTTATATTGGTCAGTCTGGTAGTGCCACAGGCCCACATTTACATTATGAAGTACGCTTAAATAATCAGCCACAAAACCCATTAGCTTTGCAAATTCCTAATGAAGCTTATGAAAAGCAATTGGCTAAGTTGAAAAAACAAGAAGCGCAGCGTAAAAAGCATTTTACAGAAACAACGCAAGCTTTACGTGAGCAGTTAATAACCGCATCACAGGAAACCCATGAGGCTTTAGGTATGCAACATGGTTCAACTTTAGCGAAGGCTGCAGGTGTTAAGAATTAATATATTGGATAATCAATAAATTTGGCGGTGTATTATAATCAATTTCGTTTTGGATATTAGGATTGGCAATCCTGTATCATCTTAGAATAAAATGACTGTACATCGTCAAAACTGATTTGGGACGCATTAGCGTCCTTTTTATTGTTGAGGATTAAATATGGGTTTCTATATTGGATTAATGTCAGGAACTAGTGTCGATGCCATTGATGCTGCATTGGTTCAAATTGATGCGCGGCAAATCAAACTTATAGCTCATTATACCCATGCTTGGCCTAGCCAGCTTCAAACATCTCTACTTCATCTCAGTCAAAATCCTGAAACCAACATTTCCTTGCGAGAATTTACCGAATTAGACCATTTTGCAGCTTATGAATTTGCCCAAGCGGCTTTAAATTTACTCGAACAAGCTCAAGTTGATGTGCAACAAATCAGCGCGATTGGCTGTGCTGGTCAAACGATTTATCATTCACCAAATACCAAACCAGCATGTACTTATCAACTGGGTGATCCCAATCTCATTGCCGCGTTAACTCAACTTCCAACCGTGGCTGATTTTCGTCGCCGCGACGTGGCTCAAGGTGGTCAAGGTGCACCGCTTGCCCCTGCATTTCATCAAGCAATATTTCAACATCCTACCAAAACGTGCATCGTATTAAATATCGGTGGTATTGCCAATATTACCGTATTATCTCCAGATCAAGAGGTGATTGGTTTTGATACAGGCACGGGGAATTGTCTACTTGATGCTTGGATACAAAAGCATTTAGGCCAAACCCAAGATCAAAATGGCCAATGGGCGGCCAGTGGCACAGTTTGTCAGCCATTATTAAATGATTTAGTGCAAGATGCTTATTTTGCCCAACCTGCTCCAAAAACCACGGGGCGAGATTATTTTAATTTAAATTGGTTAAACTCTTATTTGAAACAACATTCTTTAGCCCCGAATGATATACAAGCCACATTAGCCCAATTAAGCATTGATACAATTGTACAAGCCATTGAGCCTTACGCAGCTCAGCAAGTGCTTGTCTGTGGTGGTGGTGTGCATAATTCGTTATTGATGAGTGGTTTGCAGAAACAATTGAATTGTCCCGTACAATCAACAGCAACTTATGGAGTTGAGCCTGATTGGGTTGAAGCGATGTGCTTCGCATGGTTGGCACAGCACCGATTACAAAATCAGCCTAATAATCTACCTTCCGTCACAGGGGCAAATCAAGCAGTATCTATGGGTGGTATTTATTGATTTTCAGTAGTTTAAAATGAAATTTAACGGAAGTTTGATCTAAAGAAAAAAATATCTTGTTCAATAATTTGAGTGACGTAAGAGAACTTGATTGTTTGAAATCAAAATCTGTAGTTAGGGGTCACGTTTTCCATCTGAACGCAGTGCTACATATTTCAATGATGTGAATTTGATAACACTACGTTTTTTAATAAATGGCTAATCAGGACAAGAAGGACAACCACCTGCATTGGCTTGGCAGGCTGGGGCTGGTTTATTTTTAAAATCGGTTTCATACCAGCCATTACCTTTTAACTGAAAACCACCCGCAGAAATAAGTTTACGTAAACTGTCTTTGCTGCACTCAGGGCAAGTAGTTAATGGCGCATCACTCATTTTTTGCATTTTTTCCATCGTATGGCCACAGTCTTCACAAGCATACTCATAAATAGGCATCGGCATATTCCTCGCTATTTTAATTAATAAAAAGTTCTAAATATAAAAGGTTGAGCAAAATAATTGGGGAATACTAAAACTAACGGCACACTCTAAGTTCAAACATGAACGTGATGCAAATTTAAGAACCAGACATTCTCTATCAGAAATTATTTTTTTCATTCCTAAATATTTAATTTTGCATTTCTTAAATAAGGACAGCTCAAATAAAATCAAGCACTTTATTTGTAATATTGGCTGCTGTATTGAGTTTAAATCAAAAAATATCTATATTTGATAATAGCATATTTCTTAT
This sequence comes from Candidatus Albibeggiatoa sp. nov. BB20, assembly GCA_016744725.1. Classification (GTDB taxonomy): domain Bacteria; phylum Pseudomonadota; class Gammaproteobacteria; order Beggiatoales; family Beggiatoaceae; genus Albibeggiatoa. Next base: position 9,657 of record JADGDW010000133.1, read on the forward strand.
CGCTTATCTCATCGCTTGTATTGACTGCATGTAAATTGTAAAGTAGCAGTGTTTCCCATTATTAACTAAAGGAAAATGCTCATGCCAGAATCAGAAAAACCTGTTTACGTTATAATCAAAGGGCGTTTACTCGAAACCATTGAAAATAGGATCAATAATAAAATTAAAGAGGGTTATACACCTCAAGGTTCATTGATTTTATCTACTGATGGTGAAGCAGATTATATTCAACCTATGATTTTAAAAGAGTTTATGAAATCATAATTATTAAAAATAATAATTGGCATATTGGTTTTCGATAAACTTAAAACCTAAATGCTTGCCCTAATATTTTTATTCAACATCGTTTAATAAGACTATTTAACCGAATAATGCATAGATAATTTGTGAGAATCAGCCTTATGGCAAAAACACCAGACAAAATTGATGAGCGTGCTCAATATTTACTTAAGTTATTGGTTAATAAATATATCAAGGAAGGCATACCTGTTGGTTCTCGCACATTATCTAAAGAATTTGATGTTGATTTAAGTTCTGCCACTATACGCAATATTATGGCTGATTTAGAAGATATGGGCTTGGTTTGTTCGCCTCATACTTCAGCGGGAAGAATCCCAACTGTACTGGGTTATCGCTTATTTGTTGATTCACTGTTACAAGTAAAGCCATTAGAAAATAGCGAAATTCAGGTCATTAGCACCCAATTGGCTCAAGTGCAACAAAATGAGCAAGAATTGCTCACGCAAACCTCTAGCCTTTTGTCAGAAATTACCCATTTAGCCAGTGTTGTGATGCTGCCACGCCGCTTATGCAATACCTTGCGTCACGTTGAATTTCTTCCCCTTTCAGATAAAAGAGTGTTGGTGATTTTAGTTGTCAACGATCATGAAGTACAAAATAGAATTATCCAAACCTCACATCAATACAGTGCTTCTGAATTAGAACGCACGTCCAATTATTTGAATAATGCTTTTATCGGCAAAGACTTAAATGCAGTTCGTTCTCAAATTACCACTGAAATGCAAGAAGCACGTGAATCAATGGATAAATTGATGCAAGCGGTGATAGAAATGACAACCCAAGTTTTTCCAGATAAAGCTGATTCTAAACGTGATTATGTGATGAGTGGGCAAACCAATTTAATGGATATTGTAGATTTATCCAATATTGAAAAACTACGGCACTTATTTTCAGCATTTAACCAAAAACACGATATTTTACAATTGTTTGACCAAGTTATTGATAGTCAAGGTATGCAAATATTTATCGGTGATGAGTCTGGTTATGAAGTGTTGGGTGATTGCAGTATTGTCACTTCTCCTTATGTGGTCAATGGTGAAATAATTGGCGTTTTAGGTGTGATTGGCCCAACTCGCATGGCCTACGAACATATTATTCCCGTGGTTGACTTGACAGCAAAATTACTAGGTTCAGCGTTGAATCATTAGTTATGAAAATATTGCATACCTCCGATTGGCATTTAGGTAAAAAATTAGGTCATATTTCTTGTTTAGCTGAACAACAGCAAGTTTTACAAGAAATCTGTGATTTAGTAGAGCAACATGCTGTCGATGCCGTCATTATTGCTGGTGATTTATTTGATACGTTCAATCCATCTGTAGAAGCAATTGAACTGTTTTATAAGACTTTAAAAAGATTAGGAAATCATGGAAAAAGGCCTATTATCGCCATTGCAGGCAACCATGATTCACCTGATAGAATTGAAGCACCTCAGCCTTTGGCTCATGAAAATGGTGTGATTCTCATCGGATATCCCAATACCCATATTCCTATTTTTGAAACGCACAATGGATTTAAAATAAAGCAATCAGAACAAGGTTTTATTAAAATTGACCTGCCGAATAAAAGACCACTTTGTTTATTATTAACTGCATTTGCAAATGAATTCCGCTTAAAAACCTATTTAAACCCTGATAATCCCAAACAATCTGTACGCAATATGCTGGCACAATCATGGCAAAATTTGGCTGACAAATACTGTGATAAACAGAGTATTAATATATTAATCAGTCATTTACTCATGTATCAATCAGCCCAGCATCCTTTGGAAGAGCCTGATGATGAAAAACCAATTGAACAAATATCAGCACCTGTTTTTACCCATAATTTACCCAAGCAATTGGATTATGTTGCGCTGGGACATTTGCATCGTTTTCAAACCATAGACACACAAATTTGCCCGACCATTTATAGCGGTAGTCCATTGGCTTATAGTTTTTCAGAGGCTTTTCAAAAAAAATATGTGATTTTGCTCGAATTTGATAAAAATAAGACTTTATCTATTAATCCCATTGAATTGAAAACAGCTAAAACTTTGATTATAAAGCGTTTTATACAAGTTAATGATGCTGTAAAATGGCTGAGAAAACAACATGATGCCATTGTTGAACTGACCATGCAGACCGAACACTATTTAACGGCTAAAGATAGAAAGGCTTTGCATGATGCGCATGAAGCATTATTTATCATTCCTGATGTACAAAGTACAGATTTATTTGAACAATCTCAGACTAAAACCAAGCATATTTTAGAAAATTTTCATAATATGGATCATTTATTTGTTAATTACTTTCACACAAAACATGGCCAACAGCCAAATAAAGAGGTTTTAGCATTGTTTTCTGAGTTATTAGCTTCCGAGAAACAACATGATTCCAGTTAAATTGATAATTGAGGGTTTATACTCTTATCAAAAAAGACAAGTTATTGAATTTGAAAAGTTTAACTCGGCTAAATTGTTTGGTATTTTTGGTACGGTTGGCAGCGGTAAAATAACTATTTTAGAAGCTATTTCTTTGGCGTTGTATGGAGAGTGTGAAAAGCTAAATAAAAGAAATAATTTTAGTTATAACTTGATGAATTTAAAAGCAGAAAAATTATATATTGAATATGAGTTTAAAACATTTACCGATGAGTATTATAAATTTACCGTACAAGCCAAACGTAAAAAAACTTTTGCAGACGTGACGGGGATTAAACGTACTGCATATCAAAAATTGAACAACGAATGGCAAGCAATTAATGCCACCAGTGCGAATGATTTATTGGGATTGAGTTATGAATATTTCAAACGCACCACGATTGTGCCACAAGGTAAATTTCAAGAATTTTTACAATTAGGGGCTAAAGATCGCACTACGATGCTAAAAGATATTTTCAGCTTACAGCGATTTGATTTATATGATAAAACTGCGGAGTTGGATAAAAAAACTAAACAACCACCCGCTAAAGACGGGTGGGTTAGAGGCTTGGCGGCTGAAAGCCGGGATACAGGGCGACCAAGCCCTGTTGTCATTAAAGAATTA
>JADGDW010000134.1 GCA_016744725.1 Candidatus Albibeggiatoa sp. nov. BB20
TCGTTCAGGACAATTCGATGATTTAGAAGGACCTGCACATCAAATATTAATGGACAAAGATAATATTGAAGATATTAAAGGAGAAATGGAACATGCTGAAAAGATGAAGAAATGAATTGGTCGGGACGGCGAGATTTGAACTCACGACCTCTTGCGCCCCATGCAAGTGCGCTACCAGGCTGCGCTACGCCCCGAACAAGCCGCACATTATAATCTATTCCCTTTTTGGTGTCACGTCTTTTTTTATTCTATTGTTTATTAATCTCATTTTTGACTCATCACAATTTTTAAAATAATTGAAATCTATTCATTCAATCGAACAGCATTACATGCTTAAACGTATTACACTATATATACAGACTTCTTTATAACTTCTCTAATAATATAATGACAACAACAAATATTCCCATTATTACGATTGATGGGCCTAGCGGTGTTGGTAAAGGCACGGTTACGTTGCAACTTGCTCAACATCTCAACTGGCATATTTTAGATAGCGGTGCAATTTACCGAGTGCTGGCTTATGCGGCTCAAAACCAAACATTACAACTCAGTCAAGAAACTGCATTAACCCAACTTGCCTCTAATCTTGATTTACATTTCCAACAAACGGTCGATAATATTCAAGTTATTTTAGATGGTAAAAATGTGTCTGATGAACTGCGCACAGAATCTTGCGGAAACTTTGCATCCAAAATTGCAGCTTTGCCTCCTGTCAGACTTGCCCTTTTGCAGCGACAACGAGATTTTTTAAGGTCTCCTGGATTAATTGCAGATGGCCGAGATATGGGCACAGTGGTGTTTCCTGATGCACCTTTAAAACTTTTTTTAACGGCTTCTGCTAAAGAACGTGCACAAAGACGTTATAAACAGTTGAAACAAAAAGGAATGGATGTTAATATTGGCGACCTTATCAATGACATAGCTGAACGGGATAAGCGTGACACCCAACGAGCGGTTGCGCCATTAGAACCCGCGTCAGATGCGCTAGTCATTGATACTACAACACTTTCTATTAAGGAAGTGATACAACAAATTTTAGCTTTAGTCAATAAAGTAATTTAAGGGCATGGCAAGGTTTGGTGTTTAGAGATAACACTTTGATGTGTAACACTTTAAGAATTATTGAGTAATCTGTGTCATCTACGACAATCAGTGCTTTAATCCATTCCATAATGTGTTGAATTAATTTAAAAGCGGCTTAAACCAATATGTCAGCTTATGGTGTATTGTTTTTGGTGCTATTTATTAATTGCTGTTTCTAAATCAGAATTTTGACGTGGAATTTTAACCAACCCGCATTATCGTTGTGCGGCATTAACTTTTAATCAAGTCCTTATTCAGTTGTAACAGATAGCAAACTTGATAGGGCCTATGGGGTATGGAATGAGCGAAAGCTTTGCAGAACTTTTTGCTGAGAGTCAAGCACAAACACAAATGGTACCAGGAAGCATCATTCGTGGTCTAATCGTTGAAATTCGCCAAGATATGGTGATTGTTAACGCAGGCCTGAAATCGGAAGGTGTTATTCCAATTGAGCAGTTTCATGATGAAAACGGTGAATTAGAAGTTGCAGTAGGAGATGAGGTTGACGTTGCTTTAGACACAATTGAGGATGGCTTTGGTGAAACACGCCTTTCTCGTGAAAAAGCGAAACGTGCAGCAGCATGGAAAGAATTAGAAAAAGCCTTTGAAGAAACAGCAACCATTATTGGTATTATTACTGATAAGGTCAAAGGTGGTTTTACGGTCAATGTCAACGACATCCGTGCATTCTTACCGGGTTCATTAGTTGATGTTCGTCCAGTACGTGATACATCGTATTTGGAAGGTAAACCTTTAGAATTTAAAGTTATTAAATTAGACCGCCGTCGCAACAACGTAGTGGTTTCACGTCGTGCTGTAGTTGAGAAAGAAAACAGCCAAGAACGTGAAGCATTATTAGAAAGTATGCAAGAAGGCATGGTGTTACGTGGTGTTGTTAAAAACTTAACAGACTACGGTGCATTCGTTGATTTAGGCGGTGTTGACGGTTTATTACACATCACGGATATGGCTTGGAAACGGGTGAAACATCCAAGCGAAATTGTTAACGTTGGTGATGAAATTGACGTTAAAGTATTGAAATTCGATCGTGACCGTACTCGTGTCTCTCTTGGCCTTAAACAAATGGGTGAAGACCCTTGGGTTGATATTGCGCGTCGTTATCCTGAAGGCACTAAATTATCTGGTAAGGTTACAAATCTTGCTGATTACGGTTGCTTTGTTGAAATTGAAGAAGGCGTTGAAGGTTTAGTTCACGTTTCTGAAATGGATTGGACTAACAAAAACGTACATCCTTCTAAAGTGGTTCAATTAGGTGACGAAGTTGAAGTCATGGTATTGGATATTGATGAAGAACGTCGTCGTATCTCCTTAGGTATCAAGCATTGCCATGAAAACCCATGGGATACATTTGCTGGTAAATACAATAAGAATGACCGTGTTACTGGTAAGATTAAATCAATCACTGACTTCGGTATCTTTATTGGACTTGAAGGCGGCATAGATGGTTTAGTTCACTTATCTGATATTTCTTGGAACGAACAAGGCGAAGAAGCTGTACGTCGTTATAAGAAAGGTGAAGAGATTGAAACAGTGGTACTTGCGATTGACCCTGAAAGAGAGCGTATTTCTTTAGGTGTTAAACAGCTTGATAAAGACCCATTCTCTAACTTCGTTGCAGAACATCCTAAAGGCACTATCATCAAAGGTGTTGTTAGTGACGTTGATGTGAAAGGTGCAATGATTGATTTAGGTGATGGCGTTGAAGGCCACTTACGTGTATCTGAATTAGGTCGTGAAAAAATTGAAGATGCGCGTTCAGTATTAAAAACGGGCGATGAAGTTGAAGCGAAATTTACAGGTGTTGACCGTAAAAAACGCATCATTACTTTGTCAATCAAAGCAAAAGAATCAGATGAAGAATCGGCTGCAATCCAAACTTACAGCCAACAAAGCACAGGCGTAAGTGCAACATTAGGTGACCTTCTTAAACAGCAGTTAGATGGACAAGAAGAAGAAGGCACTGAAGAAGATTCTGAAGAAGGTTCTGATGATGACGTTATTTCTGATGGCGTTATTGAAGAAAAAGCAGAATAAAGCTTTACGTTGTTTATAAGAACAGGAGTGCAAGATTTATCTTGCTAAATAATAAGTTATACTGAGTTTCGACTCAAAATAACTAAACTTAGCAAAACAAGTTTTGTACTCCTGTTTTTTATAAGCGGATTATGGTGATTGACGATATGGGTTCACTATCATGGATATACAAAAGATGACAAAGTCTGAATTAATCGAAGCCATTGCGACCAAGCAAACCCAATTAACCCAAAAAGATATTGACTCGGCTGTTAAGACTATTTTAGAACACATGGCGCAGTCATTAGAAAAAGGCGAACGAATAGAAATTCGTGGTTTTGGAAGCTTTTCTTTGCATTTCAGACCACCTCGTGTAGGACGTAACCCAAAAACTGGCGAAGCAGTGCAATTGCCAGCGAAACATGTTCCACACTTTAAACCCGGTAAAGAATTACGCGACCGTGTAAATATGGATTAATCAAATAATTATACTTTTAGGGACAGAATACTGTCCCTTTTTTTTCCTTTCTAAATTCAAACTCCTAGCTTTATTTCCAAAATCATCTAATAACGTTGTTTCTCAATTTATTGTAAAACGATGCGTGTCATTATGTTTCTATACAGAACTATGTCTAAAAATGAACTTTAAGCTGTCAAGTTAAAAAATGATTGATAATCAAAAATCATCGGTTAGTTAGGCGTGCAAGATTTATCTTGTTCGGGTCTTGCCCAGATAAAATGACATAGATTCCTGAGTGCTTGACTATAGTCAATTTTGTCTTGAGTGCGAGGACTGGCAGTCCTGAAATTCTTTAAATATCAATGACTTTAAAAACTAAGGACTGCCAGTCTTGTATCATCTTAGAATAAAACGACTATATATTCTTTGTATAAAATCTAAATTCATAGGACTGGAGCTTCTTGAAAAACTGCCAATCCTAAATAAAAAATAGCGATCGTCAAAATATTCTATAAAAGAGGTTCGCTGATAATCGCATCAGGTAGATCACGCTTTTGAAATTTCACTAAATCAATCATGGCTGGATTTAAATGTACCGCCCCTGCTTTATCCACAATAAGTACATAATGCACACCCATTTTTTTTGCTATCGAATGCCAATTTTCAATACCTGCCACCATTAAGGCTGTCGCGGCCGCATCGGCTAAAGTCGCACTTTTATCAACCACCGTTACTGAACGAATTTGCGTTGTTGGCTGTCCCGTTCTAGGGTCTATGACATGAGAATAATGCTGGCCATCAAACTCAAAAAACCGCTCGTAATCTCCCGAAGTTACCACACTTAATTCATCTTCTACCGCAACCGCAGCCAATACTGATTTTTTCTCAGTTGGAAATGGATGACGTACACCAATCATCCAAGGCCGATTACCCGCTTTGCCTAAAACTTTTAAATTGCCGCCTGCATTAACAATGGCGTTTTCAATGTCGAGTTTTTTTAATTTTTTAATCATCAAATCCACGGCATAACCTTTGGCATACGCGCCAAAATCGAGTTGTACTGCGGGGTTAGAACTGGTCACGACATTACCCGTAATCGTCAAATTAGCAATACTTGGCTGCTCAGATAAGAGTTTTTCAATCGCTTTGGTTTTCGGCGGCTCAGTCAAACTGGGGTCATCTTGATGAAATCCCCATAAGGCAATTAATTTTCCAATCGCAGGTTCAAATAAATACTCACTTTTTGCCGCTAATATTTGAGCTTGTTTCACTAGATCCAACAGCATCTCATCTTCAATGGTATATGACTGGCCTTGGGCAATTGCTTGATTTAGCGCGACAACTTGGCTACCTTCATCCCATGCGTGCCATTTTTTATGTAACACCTGTAAAGTTTGCACAATATCAGTAAATGCTTGATTAGCTTTCTGTTCTGGCACATCCCATAAAGTGACAGCCACCAATGTCCCAAACACATAGAATTGTTGCTGTTGTGTACGGTCTAGATATGGGTTTTGCGGAGTACAAGCCATCAGTAATGAGAAAATAAAGCCTGCAATAATGAATTTGCGTAACATATTTCAATATCCAAAAAATGTATAAAAATGTTATAGTTTAACGAACAAAAACTATGATGGCATGAGTCAGAAGGAATGCAAGGCAATGCAAGATTATTTTTTAAAATTGAATCGCTTAGTAAACACATTATTAGAAAATACTAATGAAGTGATATTATGCCATTTTTCAGGCGAGTTGTCTGATTTTATCCGCTTTAACCATGGTAAAGTGCGCCAAGTTGGCAGCGTTGAACAACGTGTAATTGAGCTGGAATTAATTCAAGGAAAACGCAGTAGTCATGGCTACTTAGATTTAACAGGTGAATTGGAAACCGATGAGCAACGTTTAAAAGCCTTATTATTTAAATTACGTGAACATTTGTCCTATTTGCCCGAAGACCCGCATTTAAATTACTCGACTGAAATTCGTAATACAGGCTCAGTGATGCCGAATGACTTACACGATGCCAAAGAAATTTTAGCCGATATTCTACGCGATGTTGAAGATAACGATTTTGTTGGACATTATGCAGGTGGTGCGACGTTCTCAGGTTTTTTCAATACCTTGGGGCAACTGAATTGGCACAATACTTATAGTTTTAATTTGGACTGGAGTTTGTATCACACTAAAGATAAAGCAGTTAAAAATGCTTATGCGGGCTTTCAGTGGAATTCTATTACCTTTTTGGACAAAATGCGTGAATCTAAGCAACAATTAGAGATTTTAAAACGCGACCCTATTACGATTAAGCCTGGAAAATACAAAGTATTTTTAGCACCGTCTGCGTTATATGAGATTATTAATTTATTGTGTTGGGGAGGCTTTAGTGCACGGGAATTACAAACCAAGCAAAGCTCTTTACTTCGAATGCAGCAAGATGAAAAATGCCAATTGCACCCGACGGTAACTATCCGCGAAAATATTGAACATGGCTTAGCCCCTGCGTTTCAAGAACAAGGTTTTTTACGTCCAAAATATTTGAATTTAATTGAACAGGGCAAATTACAAAATACCTTGATTTCACCTCGGACTGCTAAAGAATATGGTTTAACAACCAGTGGAGCAAATCATGAAGAATCTCCTGTTTCAATTGATATGCACCCCGGGAGTTTTTCACAGAAAGAGGTGCTAAAAGCGATAGGTACAGGGATTTATATCAATAATTTATGGTATTTAAATTACTCAGATAAAGCCTCTTGTCGGATTACAGGAATGACCCGTTTTGCTAGTTTTTGGGTTGAAAATGGGGAAATTGTTGCGCCGTTGAATGTGATGCGATTTGATGAAAGTTTGTACAATTTGCTTGGTTCAAACTTGATTGCATTAACGCGGGAACGAGAATTTATTATGGATACAGATACTTATGAAAAGCGTTCCATAGTAAGTGCACGCCTACCCGGTGCATTGATTGATAATTTTAATTTTACTCTGTAGAGAATAAAAAGGACTGCCAGCTTTATAAAGAATGACAGTCCTTAAATAGATTTTCAAATCTAACTAAACCCGAAAATTAATAGCCACCTTTACGCTTAGTGTCTGGCAAACCACCAATTTTGCTGGCTTCTTTATCAGGGTTTCTAGGGAAAAGATCGTATAGCGATTTAGCGTTAACGGATTTATCTCCCCATTTTTTTTGCATCGCTTTGACGATATTACGCATATTGGGCTGATTATTACTATTATTGATGTATTCATCACGTAAGTAGTTGACTAAATCCCAGTGTTTCTCTGTTAATTCATCAATTTCTTCTGATGCAGCAATAATAGGTGCAAGCGCTTCACTCCAGTCTTCAACATTGGCTAAAAAGCCGTTTGCATCAGTTTCAATCGTTTGGCCGTTAAGTTCATAAGGCATAAGAAATCCTCCTAAAAATGGACATTATTGTTGTTAGAAATTAAAAATCGCCGTTTGCGCCTGCTTCCATGATTTCCATTAAGGCATCACGTACTTTTTTTGCAGGTTCAATCAAGCTTTCAGGTAAGTCAGCCACCATCATAATCATGTCTAAATTCATCATTATCAACCATGGTTTACCATTAGTATCTTCTAAAGCAGCGATACGACAAGGCATATAAGCTGCGAAATTAATATCATGTTCAATCATTTGCTTAGCAATATCGGCATAACAGAATTGAAAAATTTCGATACGATGAATATTGTCTAAACCCAATGATTCATGCTCTTTGTGCATGGGTTGGTGCGCAACTAATTTCATGTTTAATGCATTTGCGCGTGATTTCATTGCATCAATGGCATCATCCAAAGTAACGTCTTCAGCTAAAGCCATTTTGACCACAGTTTGAGCAATCGTAAATGGGGGCTTTTGTGCCGCTTCAGTTGCTGTGTCTTCGGTTTTAGGTGCTGCTGCTTCTTCTGCTAATAAGTTGAAGCTGAGTAACATCATGACCGCAAACATTATTATTTTACGCATAAATGTTCCTTATAAGAGTCGTGAATAGAAAAATGTGTTAGATTTTTGCTTGTAATAACAGGCATTGCTCAATTTAGAAATAAGATAAATTAATTATTTCCCAGAACAGCCCGCCCTACAAAGCTTTAAAATATTATAAACTAGGGGATTGAAACTAAGCTCATACCCGATAGATTTGACATTTTACTACTTATCAAGCCAATTGCGGATAAAGGATAATTATGGCACTACCACTTACTTTTATAGACGAGTTACCTTACACTTCACAAGCAATGCCTTATACGCATCCTCAACACCTTGCAACTATTGGCCAAATCTTTGGAATGCAAGCTGAAAAACCGCGTCGTGTCCTTGAGTTAGCTTGTGGATATGGTAGTAATATTTTAGGTATTGCGCAAAGCCTGCCGAAAGCAGAATGTTGGGCAATTGATAAATCTGAAACCAAAATTGCCCAAGCCCAACAAATGGCAGAACAAGCAAAATTACAAAATATCACCTTTAGAGCGATGGATATTTTGGAATTTGATATGGATTTAGATAAGTTTGATTATATTATTGCGCATGGGATTTATTCTTGGGGAAGCACCGAGGTTAAGAACAAAATATTACAGATTTGTAAGCAATTATTATCAGACAAAGGGATTGCTTATATCAGTTATGACACCAGTCCAGCAGGGGATTCGCGACGGATTGTGCGTCAAATGTTGCGTTATCACAGTATGGGGATGAAAGATTCACAACAACGTTTAGAACAATTGCACGCATTATTTAAATTTTTAATTACGGCCAACCGTGATACCAATACTGCTTATAGTTTGATGTTGCAAGAAGAATATCAGATTTTTCAACAACTCCCACAGCCTGAATTATATATGGATTACATTGATGCTGATAATGAGCCAGTGTTGTTTACGGAATTTATGGTGCAGGCTCATGCTCAGGAATTAGATTATTTAGGCGATACTTTTTTCAAAACCATGTTGCCACAGAACTTAGCCTCTGATGTACAACAAAATTTAGCCGCATTTGAGCAAAATATTTTACAACAAGAGCAGTATATGGATTTTGCGCGAAATCGGCGACATCGACATACGCTTTTAGTTCATAAAGGTATTGAGTTAGAGCGTAATTTAGATATTGGCTTAATTAAAGATTTTTATTTATGTTGCGATTTCCAAGTAAAACAAGTTGAGCATGAATTACATTTTGTAAGTACTCATGGCACGGTGACAACAGAAAATCCAGCCGCCCAAAAAGTGTTTACATACTTAGGACAACAATATCCACGATGTCTGAAAGTAGATGAATTACTAGAAAAAACTCAGACCCAAGCAGAAGCCCAAGCAGTCTTTGAAACCTTATTTTCATGTTGTATGCAAGGGGTTATTGAGTTACATATTGAACCAGAATCTTATGCTACCAGCATCAGCGAGCAACCTTTTGCCAGCCCATTAGCCCGTGCACAAGCTGCATCAGGATTGACTCAAATTACTAACTTGCGTAATGAACCTGTTGAAATCAGTAATGTGATTTGCCACCATTTATTGCCTTATTTGGATGGTCAACACAATCATTCCGATTTAAAACGTCTTATCCAGCATAGCATGGGTAAAAAATATCGTTTAGATGTTAGTCGAGAGGGGCAAAATGTTGAACTCTCTGAAAAACAGAAACAAGAGCTGTTTCAGCGTGCATTAAACAATAGTTTGCAATTATTAAATCGAGCCGCTTTATTTATTCAGTAATTGAGCTTATATATTCATTATTAAATTCGCTGAAAGTATAATATGTTTTTTAATTTGACTATATTTTCAGCTTTTAAAATAATGATAAGACTTGATTTTGTTAAATAGAGCTTGTTTTGTTGCAGATAGTCCATACTTATTGTTTGCCTATTTGAATGATTTTGACTAATTGTAGATAAGATAGTAATCTTGTGTTTTAATTGATATTTCTTAATGAGGATGAATGAATGAAAGGTGGTTTATCTGGTTTGATGAAACAAGCCCAACAAATGCAACAAAATTTGCAAGATATGCAGGGCGAAATTGCCAATATGCAAGTCACTGGTGAAGCGGGTGGCGGTATGGTGAAAGTGGTAATGAGTGGTCGTCATGACGTGCGCCGGGTTAATATTGATGACAGCTTAATGAGTGATGATAAAGAAATGTTAGAAGATTTGATTGCTGCTGCGATTAATGATGCGGTGCGTAAAGTAGAAAAAAATAGCCAAGATAAATTATCTTCTTTAACTGGTGGGATGGATTTACCGCCAGGTATGAAATTACCATTCTAAATTGATACTTGCGCTTATCTAATGGGAACATGCCTAGCAGAACTTTATCAATGGTTTACAACGCCGTTGGGTGAGCGTTTGTTGCAGTCTGAAGTACAATTGATGCAACAGATATTACCCAATCTATTTGGCTATCATTTGCTACAAATTGGCAATATAGGGCATGGTCAATTACTGGAAAGTAGTCGAATTAATCACCGTTGTATCTCTTGTTTAGGCAGTCCACAACATTCTGCATTAGATTATTCTACAGTACACGCTTCATCCGATGATTTACCGTTTGCACATGATAGTGTGGATGTGGTTGTGTTGCCCCATGTATTAGAATTTGAACCAAACCCTCATCAAATCTTACGTGAAGTTGAGCGCATATTAATCGCCGAAGGTCACGTTGTGATTATTGGCTTTAACCCTGTTAGTTTATGGGGATTATGGCATCGCTTTTTATCCCACCGCAAGCAAGCACCTTGGTGTAGTCAATTCTTACCTGTGTTACGGGTCAAAGATTGGCTGACTTTACTCGAATTTGAAAAATTACAGCAACACACCTTATTTTTTGCACCGCCAGTTAATAGTCATTGGGCAGCCATGAAACGGGTAGATAAATTTGGGCAGCGTTGGGGTAAAGATTTTGGCGCGGTATACGTGTTAGTGGCAAAAAAACGAGTTTCAACACTCACTCCAATTAAACCAAAATGGACAGCAGAGCCCGTCATGGTCAGTACGCCGATAGGCTCACGCTTAGAAAAACATCATGAGTAAAATGGTTGAAGCATTCACAGATGGCGCATGTAAAGGGAATCCTGGTCCTGGTGGCTGGGGGGTATTGCTACGTTATGGCGATCATGAAAAACAATTATGTGGCGGTGAGCAAGATACGACTAATAATCGGATGGAATTATTGGCTGCAATCATGGCTTTGGAAACTTTAAAACGCCCTTGTGAAGTTAAAATTACGACAGACTCACAATATGTGCGCCAAGGGATTACCCAATGGATTCATAATTGGATCAAACGTGATTGGAAAACCGCATCCAAGCAGCCTGTAAAAAATGTAGACTTATGGAAACGATTACATACCGCGAATCAAAAGCATCAAGTGGAATGGCATTGGGTTAAAGGACATGCAGGACATAAAGAAAATGAAATTGCGGATCAATTAGCAAATCAAGGCATTGATACTATTTAAAATAATGAATGATTTGAGGACTGCCAACCCTGTGAGAACTGGCAGTTTCGCTGCATTATGATTGCTCTAACACAACAGTTGTGGAGATCAAGCGTGAACAATCTTGTATTGAATAGCTAAATGTACCATCTTGTTTTAATTTAACAGAGGGTTTAACTTGCTCATCCTTTTTAAGTTCAGTGGCTGTGGTATCAAAAGTGGGATAAAGCAATACGGGACTACCTTTAAATATTGCTTTAAAACCGCCATTAGTTTGATAAACGATCTTTTCAACCCCTTCAATTTTAGCTATTAATGCTTCAAATTTATCAGGATAAAGTACCGTAGGATAAAAGGTTTGTGATGTGCCATCATCATAGACTACATAGGCTTTTTGTCTCGCGCGGGTATCCCTTAATTTATTGGAAAAATGTACGCCTTTCTTTAAATTATCAGGCATTGAAGCCCAATTACACTGATTGCCCTGACAATATTGTTTTGGAGCTGACTCTTTAAATGCATTAAAAATACCCACAACATGCACATTACTCTTATTACCTGCTCGTGCTTGGCGGGTGCTTGACTCAGGCAATTGCATTAATACATCGCCCGCAGAATTGAGTTTGACTTTTTGGTCGGTGTAATTACATATATCTCTATTGCTGTTAGTTTCAACGTTTATTCCACCTGTATTCGTGTTCTCTATTTCTCCAGTAGATTCGGTATCTATCGCGCTGACTAAACCTGTTACATCAGGAGAAGGAGTCAGAGTAAAACGATGATGATTTGGTGCAGTCATGGTAAAAAAACCACCTTCATCTTGTCCAAGACCAACAGGCGTATCAGCAGGAGCTTGATCAATATTGTCAGTACTTGCCATGAAATTGAAGTCTATATCTTCATACGAGCCCGAACCTTCAATGCTAATTGCTCCTGTTTCATCTTGGTTAAGTGCAAATAAGGTCAAATCAATATTAGAAATACCTTTTGTTTGTTGCAACCCTTCATTCATCAATGTATTAGCAGGTTTGCCGCCTGTTCCACCCAAACTAAAACTGCGTGATAAATCCACACTATCCGCCACAATTGCTTGTTCAATAGGTGGTGCAGTAAATGAATCATCAAATGCTCTATAAGTTAAACTTTCACCTTCTGGTGCGGCAAATTCACCTGTATTATCATCAACTTCCCAACCTTCAGGCAAAAATTCTTTTACTTGGTCAACAGAAATAAAATCACTGTCTAAGTTTGTAAAAATATATCCTGGTCTGGTTGAATTTTTGATAGCATCAGGATTCATTGCAGCTAATTCCTCAGGTGTAATTTCTTCTAGTACCGCTTCGTTTAACGCGTCTACATTTTCTTTAGTAAAACCTGCCAATGCTTCTACAGATAATAAAGCAAACTCTTCAGGTTCAAATGCATCAACCGCTTCAGGTTGTAAGTTTTGAATATCTTGTGCTTCAAAATCATCAAAAACATCTTGAGGTAAAGCATCCATATTGGTGGCATCAAATGCGCTAAATGCTTCAGGTTGTATATTATCAAATTCCGTCTCGTCAATTGTTTCTAACGATGTTTCATCAATACCATATTCGCCTAGTGATTGCTGCTCTACAGAATCAGGATCATCATCTAGCTCTAGCGTAGGTTCAACAAATTCAGGCTCATCAGTAGGGAAAGTTGCAATAGGGTCTTCAGATTCTTCAGTGAACTCAGGTTCTTCAGTGAACTCAGGTTCTTCAGTGAGCTCAGGTTCTTCAGTGAACTCAGGTTCTTCAGTGAACTCAGGTTCTTCAGTGAACTCAGGTTCTTCAGTGAACTCAGGTTCTTCAGTGAACTCAGGTTCTTCAGTGAACTCAGGTTC
>JADGDW010000135.1 GCA_016744725.1 Candidatus Albibeggiatoa sp. nov. BB20
TCCTATAGTAAATTTCTTGTTATGGGACTGGCAGTCCTGAAATTCTTTAAATATTAATTATTTATTAAAAATAAGGACTGCCAGTCCTGTATCACTTTAAAATAAAATGACTATAACAAATGATATGAATAGAGCTATTGCCCTGCTTCATCAGTTACTTTTACCAGACCGAATACAGTATTTTAAAAAGAAATTGAGAGGAGATTTTGAAATGGAACTGAGAATGGGAAATTTATCTGTTGCTATATCAGACAATCCGCAAGCAATCATATTTTAACTTGGTACGGAAATCGATTCCATACCAAGCAAGCTCATTATTTTACAAACTTAATTTATTTTCTAAATAATGTATATTGACTCCACCTTTTAGAAAATTAGTATCATTAAGTAAATCCCGATGCAATGGCACATTGGTTTTTACTCCATCAACAATAATTTCGTCCAATGCAGTACACATCCGACGCATTGCAGAATGACGATTATCACCAAATACAATCAACTTGCCTAATAAGGAATCGTAATAAGGTGGTACGGTATAACCTGAGTAAATATGCGTATCGACACGAACCCCAGGCCCGCCGGGTGCATGATAGCGGGTAATTTTACCGGGAGAAGGTAAAAACGTGACAGGGTCTTCCGCATTCACACGGCATTCAATTGCATGACCTCTGATTTTAATATCTTTCTGTTTGTACGCAAGCTTTTCGCCACTGGCAATTAATAGTTGCTCACGTACCAAATCAACCCCCGTAATCAATTCTGTCACGGGGTGTTCAACTTGAATCCGCGTATTCATTTCAATGAAGTAGAATTCATCATCTTCATATAAAAACTCAAATGTGCCTGCACCACGATAAGCAATTTCACGACATGCTTGTGCACAACGTTCACCAATTTTCTGGCGTATTTCTTCGCTTAAACCGGGTGCGGGTGCTTCTTCAATCAATTTTTGGTGACGACGTTGGATAGAGCAATCACGTTCACCTAAATGAATCGCATTTCCCTGACCATCAGCTAACACTTGAAACTCAATGTGACGTGGATTTTCTAAATACTTTTCCATATACACTTGATCGTTACCAAATGCCGCCGCCGCTTCACTTTTAGTCAATGAAATCGCGTTATGCAAAGTCGCTTCATTACGCACAACTCGCATTCCACGACCACCACCGCCACCCGCTGCTTTAATAATTACGGGATAGCCGATGTCACGCGCAAGCTGCGCATTTCTATCTCTATCTTCATGATCTAATGCACCTTCAGAACCTGGTACACAAGGTACGCCTGCTTTACGCATCGCTTCAATGGCGGATACTTTATCACCCATTAAACGAATCGTATCAGGGCTAGGGCCAATAAAGGTAAAACCACTTTTCTCAACTTGTTCAGCAAAATCAGCATTTTCAGCTAAAAAGCCATATCCGGGATGAATTGCAACCGCATCAGTCACTTCTGCTGCACTAATCACCGCGGGGATATTTAAATAACTTTGTGCAGAATTAGCAGGTCCAATACAAACCGACTCATCGGCTAAACGCACATGTTTTAAATCACGGTCAGCAGATGAATGGACAGCAACAGTGCGAATACCTAACTCACGGCAAGCTCTTAAAATGCGTAGCGCAATTTCTCCGCGGTTGGCAATGACAACTTTCGACAGCATGTCCTTATCCTTTTTTATTCAATGACAAACAATGGCTGTTCGTATTCGACGGGTGCTCCATTCTCAGCCAAGACCTTAGCGACTTTACCTGATTTATCACTGGTAATTTGATTTAAAATCTTCATCGCTTCGATAATACATAATGTATCACCTTCTTGAACCATTTGTCCTTCTTCTACGAATGGGGAGTTATTGGGTGAAGGAGAACGATAGAATGTGCCCACCATTGGAGAAGTAACCACATGCCCTTCAGGGTCATCATCAAACTCATCTGGGTTTTCATGGCCAGCAATCCCGCCTGTGTGAGTCGTTGAGGCTTCATGAGGTGCTGGTGCTGCATACATAGCAGGTGCTGCGGGTAATTGAGGGAGACCTGTGCTGGTTGGATAGCGACTAATGCGCACTGAATCATCACCTTCGTGAATCTCAATTTCAGCAACACCCGATGACTCAATAATTTCAATCAGTTTTTTTACTTTGCGAATGTCCATACAACTTATCTCGAATTCGATAGAATGGAAAGGGCTGCTTGCAATGCCAACGTGTAACCGTGTGCCCCTAAGCCTGTAATCACTCCAACTGCAATATCAGAAAAATAGGAATGATGACGAAATGGCTCGCGTGCATAAACGTTAGATAAATGCACTTCGATAAAGGGTATTTTGACCGCAAGTAGTGCATCGCGTAATGCCACGCTGGTGTGGGTAAATGCAGCAGGGTTAATGATGATAAAATCCGTTTGGTGACGTGCTTCGTGAATTTTCTCAATCAACGCATATTCGGCATTGGTCTGGAAAGTTTCTAATTCATGTCCCTGAGCCAGATTAACGAGTTCCGTATTAATGGCATCTAAATGGGTGCTTCCATAATGGCCAGGTTCACGTTCACCTAGTAAATTTAAATTCGGTCCATGAAGTATGAGTAATTTAGACATAAGTTTATTTTGCTGTTAGTGCATGACTATACGACAAAAATTACTGCGCATCATACCACATGTTGTATTTTTACGTCAGTATTTGTTGTATTTTTCTCATCAATAATGCTATGTAGAATGGTTGAGATGCCTCATAACACTGATTTAAGCAGGCATCTTGTTAATCTTGCTTACATGGTTATAGCAACCCCCATATAAACAACCGACATATTGTACTAAATTGAAATGAATTAGTCGCTAATTGTGTTGAAAAAGCTGCAACAGTCAATTTTATTAAAAGAAATTAAAGGACTAGAAAACAGCTTAAAATAACATGATAGATAAAAAGGTTATTAAAGTTTAAATCGATTTGCGTCTTATTTTTATTCTCAATACAAATCCTAGTAACATTTTAAATATACAATAAAAACACCATACTCATATTACAAATATAGTATTTCAGTATATTTTAATATAACTGAATTTTTCAAGGCTTAGAGTTGTTTTTTTTCTTAATCTCTCACTTTTTATCAGTTTTAAAATATAATTTTATTTTTCAAGCAAATGTAAAATTTATCTTGGTATTAGATTTGAATTCAATTTCCCAATGAATTTATGAGTAAACTTAAATAATATATTGTATCGCAGGGCATTTACTATGAAGGTATCCAAATCATCTCAAATAAAATGGGCACGCCTGATTTATAGTTTATTTGTAATTTTGATTCATTCGCCATTACAAGCCGATGATTTAGAAATACTACGATTACAACAGCAAGCTTTGATTGGACTTAATTTGACTGACCTATTAAATATGGAAGTCACATCTGCCTCTAAAAAACCGCAAAAACTCTCTGAATCTGCCAATGCAATTTTTGTGATTACCCAAGATGACATTCGTCGCTCAGGAGCAACCCATGTCGCAGATGTATTGCGTATGGTACCCGGTTTACAAGTTTCAAAAGTAAATAGTTCCATTTGGAGAGTATCAGCCCGTGGCAGTTTCAATGGCCTATTTGTAAATAAATTACTGGTGCTCGTAGATGGACGTAGCGTGTACAACATGCAAATTGCGGGGACATTTTGGGATAGTTTAGATGTTTTGATGGAAGATATTGAACAAATTGAAGTAATTCGAGGACCCGGTGGTGCACTGTGGGGAGCAAATGCGGTTAATGGCATCATCAATATTATTACCAAGTCAGCACAAGATACACAAGGCTATTTAATGACAGTCGGGGCTGGGACAGTTGAGTCAGGGTTTACACATCTGCGTTATGGTGGAGAACTGGATGAGAATACTGCCTTTCGGATTTATGGAAAAACGACCATTCGGGGCGATCTAGAACAAGGTGTTCAACCTGATCGCTGGAATATGAAGCAAACAGGTTTTAGAATCGATAGCGAATTGAATGTAGACACTGAATTAACATTGCAAGCCGATTTTTATGATGCACGTATAGGTGATGTGAGCTGGACAACAGGCAATGCCGTTGATTCACATTTATTGGGTAAAAATATTTTAGCCCGCTGGACGCATGATAGTGTTGAAAATTCGAAATGGACAGGGCAATTTTATTATGATTTTAGTTCTCAGGCTCGACCCACTTATGGCGTTGACAATCATATTTTAGATTTTGAACTACAGAATCAATGGCGAATTTCTGAACGTCAAGAGTTTTTATGGGGTTTAGGCTATCGCTGGTTATATAGCAAAATTCATAATGGTTCATTACTTGGTCGAGCATTGCTAGGACGACATGATGAGGTATTAAATGGTTTTATTCAAAGTGAATCCTGTTTCTATGACGATAAGGTACGTCTGATTATTGGTACAAAATTAGAGCATAATGATTACACAGGGATAGAAGTACAACCCAATATTCGTTTTTTATGGCATCCAACGGATAATAGAACTTACTGGGCAGCGATTTCTCGCAGTGTACGTACGCCTGCACAGGTCAGTTATAGTATTTTAGCGTCTTATGATTTACCGCCTAGTAGCAATCCTTTGTACCCAATACCTGCCAATTCTCAATTAGTGGGTAACAATCAATTGAATGCTGAATTTAATGTGGCTTATGAGCTAGGTTTTCGTCAGCAATGGGAAGAGCAGGTTTCTTGGGATTCCACCCTGTTTTATAATGATTACAAAGGTTTGATTACACGCACCGTAACTCCTATTCCAGATTTAGCCAATGGCCGTTATATTTTCTTAAGTAACTACTATCATGGGATGGATGCTAAAACCTATGGTTTTGAAAGTAATATTAATTGGATTAATTCATGGGGAGAAACTCAGCTCAGCTATCATTTTATCAATATAGAAACCGATACTTATCCTCATGTAGTCTCTGCATTTGCCGATGTAGAAAGCGAAACTCCAGAACATCAAATTTCGCTTAGACATCATTTTGATTTAGGCTCTGGCTGGGAGTCCGACTGGTGGCTACGCTATGTTTCCGATGCCGTTGGTACGGATAATGGCAGTAATGATGTTGATAGCTATATTAGCTTAGATATACGTTTAGCTTGGCAAGTTGATGAACATTTAGAACTGTCTGTGGTTGGGCAGAATTTACTAGATAATCAACATCCTGAATTTTATCAGGGTACATTTACACCATTGAATACTGGAATACCGCGCAGTATTTACGGTCAAGTGCGATTAGAATTTTAGTGTTATTACAGGTTTAAGCAAGCTTGGACGGGTGCGAAAGAACGGCGGTGAATCGGTGTTACACCATATTGCTGTAGTGCCAAACGGTGTTGTTTAGTCGGATAGCCTTTGTGTTGGGCAAAACCATACTCTGGGTATTGTTTGTCTAATTCACACATTTCATTATCGCGTGCTACTTTTGCAATAATCGAGGCGGCACTGATTTCAGCAACTAAACCATCGCCTTTGATAATTGCTTGGGTGGGATAAGGCAATTCTGGACAAAACTTACCATCGACAACCACATGTTCTGGCTTTATTGCTAAATTTAGCACCGCTCGACGCATCGCCAATAAGCTGGCTTGTAAAATATTGAGCTCATCAATTTCTTCCACTTCTGCCCGACCTAATGCCCATGCTTTGGCTTTCTGTTGGATTTCTATTGCCAGTAATTCACGTTTTTTATGGGACAATTTTTTAGAATCATTTAAACCTGCTATCGGTTGTAAAGGGTCTAAAATCACAGCGGCTGTAACTACTGCACCTGCTAAAGGCCCACGTCCGACTTCATCGACACCCGCTAAAATCACATTATTTGGAATTGAGGGTACATCATATTGAGGCGCGTTTTTTTTCATGGAGAATTTGGTGAAAGGAATTTAAACAGAGTAGCACATTCATTCAGGAGAATAAAAGCGTGAAACGACTAACCATTCAACAGGAGTGCGTGAACACCCCCGCTTGCTTACGCGATTATAAAATTATAATTCGTTAGCATGGTCTGTTAAGTAACTAGCAACACCGTCTGGTGTATCTTTCATGCCAGCAGAACCTTCTTGCCAACCTGCAGGGCAAACTTCACCATGTTGCTCATGGAATTGTAACGCATCAATCATACGCAACATTTCATCAATATTACGGCCTAATGGTAAATCGTTAACCACTTGATGACGAACCATGCTTTCTTTATCAATTAAGAATGAGCCACGGAATGCAACTGCACCGTCTGGTGTTTCAACGCCATAATCTTTAGCGATTTGGTGAGTCATATCAGCCGCTAAAGTGTAACGAACAGGACCAATACCGCCTTTTTCTACTGGAGTATTACGCCATGCGTTATGGGTGAAATGGGAGTCAATAGATACGCCAATCACTTCAACATTACGTTTTTGGAACGCATCTAAACGTTTGTCAAAAGCGATTAACTCTGAAGGACAAACAAAAGTGAAGTCTAAAGGATAAAAGAAAACAACTGCATATTTGCCGCTAGTTGCTTCAGAAAAACTAAAACTATCTACAATTTCGCCATTACCTAATACTGCTGGTACTGTAAAATCTGGAGCTTTACGTCCTACTAATACACTCATGTGTCTCTCCTAGTGTTTAAAAATAGACTTTGGATTAGTGGGTTAAAAAATGCACACCGAACAATATATGTGTTTTTTTGTGATATACAATGGAAATAGTTAAAAAAGTCTTAATATTTGATTATTACTTTTCGCAACACAAGACCTGTTGTGCTGTTTGTAGCATGTCAGCCCGATAATCTTCAACAGCTAAAATTTGTTCTGTCAACTGCTGCCAACTGGATACGGTCTCAAACGGTGAGAACTTATCTGACAATTGGCTCAATGCGGTGGGTTGCGCTTGTGGGTGCAAATGCTGGGCAAAAATATCGGTCATTGCAGTGCGTATAGATTCCATTTCTAAAATATCATCCAATACATCTGACCATAATATATCACGTGTCTCGATGATTTGGGTTTTTATTGGCTGTTTCACGGCTTGAATCGAAAAATTATTATTTGATGCCGTGCCCGTTGAGAATCGTTGAGATACAAACTGTAAATTGTTTTTCCAGCTTTCTTCTAATTGCAATAAATCTTGGCTGAGGATTGCCCATTGGCTATCTTGATAATGAACTTGCATATCTAGCTGCAATTGTTCTGGAATCGGTCGATTATTTTTATGCGCTGCTTTGATATCGTCCATGGTTTTTCTAGGTTGATTTTCAAACGCGGTTTCAACACGAGAACCACCACGGTTTAATGTATGTGTGGGATTTGTTTCAGAGTTTCCCACGAAGGCAGTTTCTGTATTTGGATTGTCCGAATCCCGCAACGGTGACAGATTATTAGAGCCAACAGCACCACCCATACTCAGTTGATTTACATCCAATCCACTGGTCGTGACTCTAGGAGGCGAATTCGATTGATGGTTAGCTGTGTTAGATTGTGGCTTTACCGTAGAGCGCATGTTTTCAATCGTTTTGGTAATCATCCATGCAATCAGTAACAGCCCAAGCAAAGATATAACAATGACCGTTGGCGAAAAATTTAATTTTTTAACCGTTTGTAGTAAATTTTGAGGATCAGTTATCTTGGCTTTTTGAGTAGGTGGCTCTGATGATTGATTTTGCTCACTATTTTCCTGATTTTCTGATTCAGACATGTGCGCTTCCTTAGCCTAATGGGCTATTTTTCTCAATTTGGTCTAGCAACGCATTAATTTTCGTTTCATATTGCTGAATTTCACCGACAATGGTGCGTAAACGCGATAAATCCATCAAATTTTGCAAATCTGTGATACTGGATTGACGCACCAAAGCTAAATTAGCCGTACCTTCATAAACTTGAGAAGTCATGCTTAGAAAGCTGAGAAAATCCAGAATTTTTGTTGAATAAACTTGAGCTTGCTTTTTGATTTCTGCTTGCTGTTGCTGAAATTGTGTCCATAAAGTTTGTTGGGTATAGAGCAAATTAGCAACACGCTGTAAATTATCTTTGCGCCAACCTTCCTTAATCGCTTGAGCATCGGCTTGCAACTTGGATACATTATTTTGCGCCATCTTTTGGTAAACCATGGTGTCAGCTTGTAACTTTTCTAACTGGGTTAATATTTTTTGATGGGCTTTTTGTAACGTTGGTTGAGAATTGGCGATAGTGCGATAAGTTTGAGCTATTTTTAATAATTCATCTGCCACAGGTCGCACAATTTGATCAATATCTTTCGCTTCGCGTACTAAATTATCTAGCCCATTGAGTTGTTTTAAATGCTGTTTAATTAAATAAGCTGCCTCGCCTGTGTTTTTTTCTAAAAGCAGTTTGACTTCGGTTTTCAACGCCTTCTTGATATTTTGATATAGCTGTGGAAATGATTGTGCTTGAATTTTAACCGTGACACCTAGAAAATCATGTTTACGATTATCTGAATCAAATACCACACGGATTTTAGAGCCCGCCACTTCCAAACGTTCATTCATTGAGCCTGTGAATGTATCAATTTTTTGCCCATTTGCATCGTATAAAGTTAAAACATCCCATTTATTCTCTATTTCACCTGAAATGCTGACAATCAGTGCATAGGCGTTTGGAATTTCAAGTATTTTGTCATTGAATTGATTATCTTTATAACGGCCAGTGGAGAATTCGGAGTTATAAATAGGGTCTGCTGCAAATATAGGATGGGTAAAACTCAGGAGCAATGCCCAACTGAGTGAAATAATAATGTAGTGCACACGATTTAACATATTGTCCTCTGGCAAAGTGATTTTATTTCAGAGCATAGATATAATATTTTAATAAATCTTGTCATTGAAATAACGGATTTAAGTATAGCTTGCTCAGGTGGGGAACGCCATTATGGGCATAGATTATTGTTTCAATATTTACTTATTCAGTATAAATTATGTGGTTGAATTTTATATTTAAGGGCTGGCAATCTTAGAAGAATGAGCCATCCTATCTATTCCATTATTTTGCAATCATTCACGGTTTATTTCGATTTGTTTTTACTTGCTGTCGGCATAAAGCCAATTAAATTAATAAGATGTTTTTCATCATCTGGGTTTAATTTTACTGTGACTTCAATTCGTTTGAGTGATTTATCCATCGTATCGAGCACTTTTAATTCCCAGAACCATTCCCGTTGTGCCATGTCTATTTTACCCTTGCGCTGGTTCTCACTGGGCAATTCAGCTTGTAAACGGGTTTCTGTCACAATATTCATCGCAATCCAATGGGCAAAGGTTTTATTTTCTAAATACAAGGCATTTCTGGCATTTAATCCCGTAACACGAATAATCGCAGACAAAGCAATCGCCACAATCGCTAAAGCAACTAATACTTCTAATAATGTAAATCCCTTGCGCAGCATTTAAAATTCATCCTCAGTTTTAATTTCCAATTCGCCTAATAAATTTCCTGTCAGAACCAAACGCTGAGATTCATTCGTTTCATGCCAAAGATAAATAGAAAACGGGCTGATTTCGCCACTGGATAACATCAGTAATTGCGGCGTTGTTTCTGTAGTTGCTAATTGAATAGGATCATCTTCAATATTCAGCTCTAACACCAACCCTGAAGCCAATTTCCGTTCACGAAAGGGCGTTTTTTTTAAACCTTGCCATTGGCGATCTTCTGATAATAAATAAAAACGATAGCTATTTTCAGTAAAGTTGATTGCTAAATCCTGATTTTTAAAAATGGCTTCTTGTTGGGTGAATTGGATGAGAGCTGCTAATTGTTTTATTTCTTGTCTGAGAACTTGTTGCCTTTTATCCCCAATGGATAAAGTAGCAAAACTGATAATCACACCAATAATCAATATGACAATAAGTAATTCTAATAAGGTGAAACCTGTGGTTTTGCTATTGGGTGTCATTGCTAGGAATTACGCTAAGTGTCATGGCTGGATTACCATGTAAAGCGGCTTTAAAAGAACCTCTATTATAGTCAATTCTATATTGAGTGTGAGGACTGGCAGTCCTGTATTACTTTAAAGTAAAACGACTATATCTGTATTTTCAAGCATGTAAACTCAATAAATGACAACTCGAAAATGACTGAATTTTGGGGTTCTTTTATCACATCAGAACATGGTAATAAGTAAAAATATTATTTCAAAGTTTCAATAGCGGCTTCTAAGGCTTTAATTTGTTCCGCTTGCTGCGCGATGAGCTTTTGTTGCTCTTGCATCGCTTCAACTAAGATCGGAATAATACCTTGGTAGTCTAAGCCTTTTTTATCACTATCAGGTAATGGATAAACTAATTGTGGGACGATTTCCTCAACTTCTTGTGCGATAAAGCCTAAATGATCGATCTTCTCTTCATCTGCAATAAAGTTATATTCCACACCACGTAGTTTTAAAACTGTTTCTAATGCGCTGCGAATAGGGCGAATATTTTCTTTCAAGCGTGCGTCTGACTCAGTAATAAAGTCACGTGCATACATACTACCCCCATCAGCAGCAGTGATATTACGTGCATAAATATCTGTGTAGCCATCATTTGTATGCCAAAAATTCAAGCGGCCAGTACTAGAACCAATTTCAACCCCAGGATTATTTAACACAACCCGTAATTGGTGACCACCCCACCAGCCATCTTGAACAAAGAAATCACCTAATACTTTGACCCCACCTTCAAAATCTTGGTCATAGTTAAGTAACAACTCATCTTCAGTCCAACCATGCACCATGGCTCGCCCATCTAAATCATGTGTTCTGTCGCCCTGCCAACGTCCATCATTGATACCTAAGCGTAAATCAGCACCATCAATTGCCACACTATCATAAATAAATTCAACTGCATAAGCAGGTTGTAGCATCATGAATGCTAGCAAAAAATATAAAATACGAGTCATAAGTTAATCCTCCGTTTATGAAAACACAATATTTCTATTCAAATATTATGGCAGGTTTTAAAAAAAATTGAACCTTTTGCAGTTAAGGCAATAATTTTAGCCTCGCAACATCATTGTTGCTTAGAATAGTTTAGTATAAATTTATATTATTAAGTTTTCTGACTTGCTTGACACTTATGCTGCAGTTTTCACATTAGACCTAAAAAATATGATATGACATATTTCAAAAAACTTAAGGTAAAATGAGTTTAATGATAAATTACCTAAGAATATTAAGGAGAAAGTCAAATGCGCTTCCTTTTAATTATTATGATGTCGATCTTACTTGCTAATTGCACCAGTATTGATGTGAATAAAGTCCAAACAGGTCGCTTTGAAGGTAAATTAAATTTGGAATGGAGAGCTCCGAATTGCTTTTTATACACCCCAGACCCTGAGGATCCTTTGATATTTTATCGTGCCAATGGACAAAAAATCATACCTAAAACGATGTATACTG
The DNA here is from genome assembly GCA_016744725.1 of Candidatus Albibeggiatoa sp. nov. BB20. Classification (GTDB taxonomy): domain Bacteria; phylum Pseudomonadota; class Gammaproteobacteria; order Beggiatoales; family Beggiatoaceae; genus Albibeggiatoa. The sequence goes on from JADGDW010000135.1 coordinate 11,380, forward strand.
ATGGTGGATCAATTCCGCGTTTTTTATGGAATACACCGAATTTATCGCCTTGGGATTTTGCGCCCGCTTATTTAATTCATGATTGGTTATTTGAACAACAGCATTGTTTTCCACAACAACGTTTTGTGTTTCAAGATACGGCGGTGATTTTGGCTGAGGCGGTAAAAACCATGATTGAAGCAGACTGTGTAGAGGCAGATGATAGTTTTGTCGGTTTAATTTATGATTCGGTGAATTCTTCCGTTGCACAGAAACTTTGGGATAATGGCCAATGTTATTTACCGCAACAACATCAAGTCAGTGTTCATGACTCTAAAACCATTACTTTCAATGCTGCAAAACTATATGATGAAAATAATCAATGTCCTTTTGAAATGCCTGACGATCACTGTCCTTGGTAATTTTCAGTATGACTTAAAAGAAATATTACTCAAAAATGGCTGGAAAAAGCGGTTATACAAATTATGATTTTTTGAATATAAAAACATAAATAGTGGTTTAAGAGAACAGTGTATTTACAAATTGCTATTAATTAGAGTATTTGTGGGGGACTGCTAACTTTACAGAAAGCCCCCTTTAATTAACAACATTCCTACAAATTTCATTATAATTCAAAAATTAAGCTTATTTTGTCTAGCAAGTCAGCTATATATTTGTGGGTAACAAATGATGTTGTCGAGCTGATTCTACAGCTTCAACACGATTTTTAGCTTCAAGCAATTGAAATATATTGTAGACATGTCGCTTTACGGTATTTTCGGTTAAGCTAAGTTCTCGAGCAATGAGTTTATTACTATATCCTCTAGCAAGAAACCCTAGTATTTCTTGTTGGCGAGGTGTTAAAGGATTTATATATGTGGCTTCACGCCCATGTACACTTGTTGTTGCTTGCCACATTTGTGGTGGAAAATAAATACCGCCTGTCTGAACCTTTAATAAAGCTTGTATCATTTCCTTTGTATTAGCTGCTTTACAGATATAGCCTCTAATACCTGCCTTAAAGGCAGTCTTTAGGTGAGATTGATCTGCTGAGCCAGAAACAATACAGATATGTGTTGTTGGATTAGAATCTATTAGTGTTGTTAGTTCTTGTTCCCAACTGTAATCTCTAGGCATAAATAAATCGACTAAAACGAGATCAAATTGGTCTCGCTTCAAAGAAGCATGTACATCTTGCCAGCAACTTTTATCCTGAATTTTGCAATTAGGAAAAACGCCTTTGAGTATCATACATAAACCTTTACGAAATAAAGTATGGTCGTCTGCAAGTAGTAAGTTCATAAAAACACTCCAAGTGAGGCTGAAAATGTTAGTTATTTAAATAGCTTAGCCTTATTATTCTATGCTTATCTCAATATAAGGTAAGTAATAGTCATCTAAGCTATTATGTAGTTAAAAATATTTTTCAGATTACCCTCGTATAATTTTCAAAACATTACCATGTATGGTAAATTTATTTTTTATAATAA
>JADGDW010000136.1 GCA_016744725.1 Candidatus Albibeggiatoa sp. nov. BB20
GACAATGTGATTTCTCGTTGCCCAACGAATGTATTATCTTTAAATGATGATGACACTTTAGACATTGATAACCGTAACTGCGTACGTTGTATGCATTGTATTAATGTTATGACTAAAGCCTTATCTCCGGGTGATGACAAAGGGATTACCATGTTAATTGGTGGTAAACGTACTTTGAAAATCGGTGATTTAATGGGTACGGTTGTGATTCCTTTCATGAAATTGGAAGCTGAAGAAGACTACGAAAAATTAACCGAAATCGCTGAAGGCATTATTGACTTCTTTGCTGAAAACGCACTTGAGCATGAGCGTACAGGTGAAATGATCGAGCGTATCGGTTTAGTGAATTTCTTAGAAGGTGTTGGGCTTGAAGTTGACCCACACATGATTGCTGAGCCACGCCAATGCTCTTATGTTCGTACTGATGGTTGGAACGAAGAAGCTGAAAAATGGTTTGCACGTAAAGCAGAAGCAGCAGCTTAGGTTATTAAAGCATCTCTAAGGGCTGGCAGTCATTTAATTGCTACCAGTCCTAAGGTTTTGCATAAGAATAACTTACTTTTAACAAGGGCTAAACTTCGTTATAGTGACAGTTTGGCTTTTTATTAAAATTCTAACATTACAATATTATAATATTCGGATAAATTTGGAGGTTCACTATGGCAGCACCACGTATGCCTGATGAAACTGGAGTACCTGACCCGTTTCCATATATGCACCCTACGTTGAAAAGTAATTTTGGCAAATGGGATTATCACGAGCGTCCACGTCCCGGCGTTTTGTGTCACACCGCAAAATCTGGCGATAAAGTATGGACTGTTCGCGCAGGTACACAACGCCAAATGGATTTATACACAATCCGTACACTTTGTGACATTGCGGACGAATTTGCAGAAAGTCATATCCGTTTTACGATTCGTAGCAACATTGAATTCATGGTTTCTGATGAAGCCAAAGTACAGCCTTTAATTGATAAATTAGTTGCTGAAGGTTTCCCTGTTGGTGGTACGGGCCCATCTGTGAGTATGATTGCTCATACCCAAGGTTGGTTGCATTGCGATATTCCCGGTACTGACGCATCAGGTGTGGTTAAAGCTTTAATGGATGAATTGCACGATGAGTTTGTCAAAGAAGACATGCCTAACCGTGTACATATCACCACATCTTGTTGTCAAATTAACTGTGGTGGTCAAGGCGACATCGCAATTAATATCCAACACACTAAACCCCCTAAAATTAACCATGACTTAGTGGCTAACGTATGTGAACGTCCTACCGTTGTAGCGCGTTGTCCAGTAGCGGCGATTCGTCCAGCAGTGGTTAACGGCAAACCTACTTTAGAAGTAGACGAGAAAAAATGTGTGTGCTGTGGTGCGTGTTACCCTCCATGTCCTCCAATGCAAATCAACGATCCAGAACATTCTAAATTAGCGATTTGGGTCGGTGGTAATCACTCTAATGCACGTAGCAAACCGTCATTCCAAAAATTGGTTGCAGCGGGCATCCCTAACAATCCACCTCGTTGGGTTGAAGCAGCATCTGTTGTTAAGAAAATCTTAGCGGTTTATAAAGCAGACGCGCGTGATTGGGAACGTTTATCTGATTGGATCGATCGTATCGGCTGGCCACGTTTCTTTGAATTGACTGAATTACCATTCACAAAATTCCATGTTGATAACTGGCGTGGTGCGAGACATAGCTTAAACGCGTCGGCTCATATCCGTTTCTAAGATAAAGGAGTGTCCATGAAGCTTGCAGTGATGATTAATGAAGGCCCTTATCAACACCAATCTTCTGATTCTGCTTATAACTTTGTCAAAGCGGCGTTAGATAAAGGTCACGAGATTTTCCGCATTTTCTTCTATCACGACGGTGTGAACAATGCGACTCGTTTAACTATTCCACCTCAAGATGACCGTAATGTTGTCGAGCGTTGGTCGGCTTTAGCGAAAGAGCACAATTTAGATTTAGTGGTGTGTATCGCAGCGGCACAACGTCGTGGTTTGTTAGACGAAAATGAAGCAAAGCGTAACGGCAAAACTGCTGACAATATTGTCGAGGGCTTCCGTATTTCTGGCTTAGGTCAGTTAATCGAGGCTGGCATTCAAGCAGACCGTTTAGTCGTATTTGGCGATTAAGGAGAAAGATATGGAAGGCGGTGAAGTCAAGAAGTTTATGTATCTGAATCGTAAAGCTCCTTACGGTACGATTTACGCTTTAGAGTCTTTAGAAGTGGTTTTAGTCGCAGCGGCATTTGATCAAGATGTGAGCTTAGCGTTTGTTGATGATGGTGTTTATCAGTTGGCTAAGAACCAAAACACTAGTCCAAATAGCGGCATAGGGATGAAGAATTTTTCCCCGACTTATAAAGCGTTGGGTGATTATGACATCACTAAATTGTATATTGAAAAAGAATCTTTAGAAGAACGTGGGCTGACTCTCGATAATTTGATGGATTTGACCTACGAAGATGAAGATGATGATTGGGCAGAAAAGCCTTCTATTCGTGTGGTCAGCCGTGAAGAATTAGCTGGCGTAATGGACGAACAAGAAGTCATTTTCAGCTTCTAAAGAGAGAATAATATGGCAATTTTACATACAGTCAACAAGTCACCTTTTGAAAAAAATGCCTTAGAAAGCTGTTTAAATTTATCTAAAGCGGGTAGTGCGGTCTTATTATTTGAAGATGGTGTTTATGCCGCGACTAAAGGTACAGTTTGGGCGCAAAAAGTAACAGCAGCAATGTCTGACAAGAAAGTTTATGTCATGACTCCAGACTTAGCAGCGCGTGGTATGGCAGCTGACAATGTTATTGATGGCATTGAAATGGTAGACTACGCAGGTTTTGTGGATTTGGTCACTGAATATTCAGCGACACAAGCTTGGTTATAAAAGAATTGATGACGCAGAGCGTCAAAGCTGAGTTACCACGCCGAGCGTAGTAACTAGAAAATGATTTTCTCGTTCCAACGGTCTCCGTTGGAATGCAGCCCAGACGCTCTGCGTCAAAAAATATGAATTCTGACTGAGTAATCTATTAAAACACTTTACTTTTTTAGTACATTTTTTAATATTGATGCGGTGTTGTGTTTCAGTATTCCGTTATATGCTGACACACCACTATACATCACTTATTTAACACAACATTAGAGGGCAATAATATGTCTACAATTGAAGTTGGCGGCAAAAGCGTTGAATTAGACGAAGAAGGTTACTTAACTGACTTAGCAGATTGGAACGAAGAAGTTGCAGCAATCTTGGCTGAACAAGACAAAGCTGACAACCCTGATTTCGAATTAACCAGTAACCATTGGGAAGTGATTAACTTCTTACGTGAATACTATGACGAATACCAAATCGCACCAGCGGTTCGTGTATTAACTAAAGCGATTGGCAAAAAATTAGGCAAAGACAAAGGCAACAGCAAGTACTTGTACGAATTGTTCCCTGATGGTCCTGCTAAACAAGCATGTCGTTATGCGGGTTTACCTAAGCCAACTGGTTGTATCTAATCTAAAACTGATAAACACCTCACTCTAAATCCCCCTTTACGGGGGTATCTCCCTCACTCTTCTTTAGGGAGAATGGCGGAGTGGGGGGATTCGGAGGAGTGTTTATGGGAATAACAACAGTTATCTTTGCATCGCTGTTTTATATTGCCACGACTATTTTATTTGTAGGTTTAGGTAAAAAAATATATCAATATGCAACGACACCTGCACCTTTAAAAATTCCGACTATGCCCGCCCCAAGAACAAAAGGTGGCGTGGTTATACGGATGTTAAGCGAAGTGGTTTTATTTAAAAGTTTATTTCGCTCGAATAAATGGATTTGGTTATTTGGCTACGTGTTTCATGTTGCCCTATTTTTAGTCACAGTACGTCATTTACGCTATTTTGTAGAACCCACATGGTGGTGGATTGACTTAGCTCAACCTTTTGGTAAATATGCAGGTTTTGCAATGTTACTCGGTTTGGCAGGCTTATTAATCAGACGTATTGCAGTAGAACGAATTCGTTACATCAGCGCACCATCAGATTATTTGATGTTGGTTTTGTTGATGATGATTGGCGCGACAGGCTTAATGATGAGTTTTGTAACTCACACTGACATTGTGCAGTTTAAAGCCTTTATGCTCGGTTTAATGTATTTTAGCTGGCAACCAATCCCAACAGATTTTGTATTACTCGCGCACTTAAGCGGTGTGATTTTGTTGATGATTATTTTCCCCTTCAGCAAATTACTACATGCACCCGGTGTATTCTTTAGTCCAACCCGTAACCAAGTTGATAATTCCAGAGAACAACGGCATTTAGCACCTTGGGCCGCAGAATTAGAAGCATCACGGAATCGCTAAGGAGACATTATGGCTGCTAAAAAACAATATAAAGTCCCTGAATTTCGCCCTTATCCCGTCATCCCCATTTTAGAAGATGATGCGATGAAAGGGAGTGGGCCATTTATCGCTAAACCCGCGCATCAAACAGATTTGGGTTTCCCCGGTGAGTTAGTTGAAAACTGGGAGCAAAAAGCGATAGAAAAAATGGGTGATTTATTAAAAAAATATCGCTCATTGCCAGTATATTTAGATTCCTGTGTCAAATGCGGTGCGTGTACTGATAAATGTCACTATATGATTGGCTCGAAAGACCCGAAAAATATGCCAGTGGCGCGTCAGGATTTATTACGCAGTGTGTATCGTCGTTATTTCACTTTTGCAGGTAAATACTTCCCCAAATTGGTTGGTGCACGCGATTTAACCCGTGATGTATTGGACGAATGGTATAACTATTTCCATCAGTGTTCTCAATGTCGTCGTTGTTCTGTGTTCTGTCCTTATGGGATTGATACTGCTGAGATTTCCATGGCAGCACGGGAAATTATGGCATCAGTGGGTCATGGGCAAAAATACTGTAACGAGATTATCGCTAAGGTATATAAAATTGGTAATAACTTAGGTTTGCCTGAACCTGCATTGCGTGACACTTTAGAAGGTTTGGAAGAAGACCTTGAAGATGAAACAGGCATTGCGGTTAAAATTCCTTTAGATGTTGAAGGCGCGGATATTTTATTGATAACGCCATCGGCTGACTTTTTCGCAGAACCACATATTGATGGCTTAATGGGTTATGCCAAAGTATTCCATCATGCGGGTGTGTCTTGGACAGTCAGTTCTTATGCGTCGGAAGCGGCTAACTTCGGTATGTTTATCGGTAGTTACGAGAATATGCGGGATATATCATTGCGGATTCGTGAAGCGGCGATTGACCTGAAAGTGAAACGGATTGTATTTGGTGAATGTGGTCATGCTTGGCGGGTTGCGTATAGCTTCTTGAATACCTTAGCAGGACCTTTTGATTTCTTAGACCAAAATTATCCAATTCCGCAGCATATCTGTGAATTCACGCTTGATATGATTAAGAAAGGTGAGTTGAATTTAGATAAATCGCGTAATGATGATAAAACCGTCACGTTTCATGATTCCTGTAACGTCGCTCGTGCTACAGGCATGGGCGGTTATCCTGGTGGTCAGTTTGAGATTCCACGGGCAGTGATTAAAGCGGTCTGTAATAACTATCATGATATGCCTCCCGAAACGATTAAGGATCAAACTTATTGTTGTGGTGGTGGTGGTGGTTTGCTTACTGATGATTTGATGGATATTCGAATCAAAGGTGCGTTACCGCGTATGGAAGCCTTAAAACAAGTGGTTGATGATTATCAAGTGGATCATTTGGCGGCGATTTGTGCGATCTGTAAAAGTCAGTTTACCAAGACATTGCCTTACTACAAATTTGATATGAATATGATTGTCAGTGTTCATCAATTGGTCAGTAATGCGATTGTCTTAGATGGTCAAGTGACTGATGACGATGATGAGTAGTTAATACAAATCTTACTCCTAAGCTCAGCTTGGGAGTACTGCCCAGAAAAGCTCCGCTTCCAGAATCACAAAGCAGAGCTTTATAGGCAGGCATTTCCAAACAGACTTTGGGAACGAGGAGGAAAAATGGATTCAGAAGAAAAAAATGGCTTAAGCAAACAAGCATACCAACGACATTTTAATATGTTGAAAGGTCGTGTTGCTGAGGCGTTAGTTGAAGAGCTTTTTGTTTCACTTGGCTATCAAGTGTTTCGCTACGGCATGGAAAATACCATTCCCGGCATTATGCAAACGCTACGCGGTGTTAAAAATGACACGGTGATGCACATTAGAAGAATGCCTGATTTTATTGTCCAGAAAGAACAAAGTATCTTATTTATTGAAGTTAAATTTAGAAAGAGCGGGATATTCACGCTAAAAGACTTAGGTGAAGATTATCCTTATGATGATGCTTATATCGTTGTCGTTTCTAAAAAACATATTAAATGTATAACCGTTAAGCAATTAAAAGAAGGCAAAGAAGTGACACCAAAGACAAGAAATTACTTAGGTTCACTAGAAGCATTTAAACAAGATAAAGACAAAATTATTGATTTTTGTGAGTTTGCAGTGAAGTTCTTTGAGAATGTAGATTAAAGGAACGGAATTATGCACGAAGGTTTGAAAGAAATCATTGAAAAAGCAATGGCTTTACCACCTGAATCAAAGTTATATCTAGCTGACTTATTAAGGAATCATGTTGCAGAGCATGAAATGAAAGCAGAATTTCCAGTAAAAGACCCAACGAAAGAAGAGCTAGAAGAACAAGGCAGAAGATGGAATGTGTCAATAAATAAATTATATGAAGCTGGAGAAATTGAAAAAGCAGATAAATTAAAGAAATTCCACGAAGCGACAAAAGCTTTTGCTGAAATAGACGAACCTGATTTAGATATAGAAGAAATATACAAAGATAGAATACGAAATGTTGGCAGAGGTGGCTACATTGGTTTCTAAATATAAATATATAAAGAACTAAATAAATTTAACAAACCAAAAAAATTTCTATAACCATATTAAAAAATTAGCATATTTTAAATTAGTAAACTAATTATTCCCAGTGGAACGCCCGTACAATTATTAGAAAGTTAGGAGGATACAGAATGGCAAGTCAAGCTCAAACTGATAAAGTATTAAACTTCCGTCGCTACGAAGATGGCGAACATGAAGAATCTTATGATGGCAACTGGAAAGACAAAATTTTCCAAGCCAGTTGGAGTCATAAATGTCCAACGTATGTACACCGTACACCACCTTGTCAAGGTAGCTGCCCATCAGGCGAAGACATTCGCGGTTGGTTAGGCGTGGTTCGTGGGATGGAAAAACCACCTGAAGGCATGGAATGGCAAGAATATGCGTTCAAACGCTCAACAGATGCCAATCCATTTCCCTCTGTAATGGGTCGGGTTTGTCCTGCACCTTGTCAAACAGGCTGTAACCGTAACGTATTAGAAGACTATGTTGGTATCAACGCGGTTGAACAATACATTGGTGATACTGCTTTAGAAAAAGGCTACAAATTAGCTGAAGCGGGTGCTGACACAGGCAAAAAAGTCGCGATTATCGGTGGTGGACCTGCTGGCTTATCCGCTGCGTATCAATTACGTCGTCAAGGTCATGCTTGTACCGTATTTGATGACCATGCAGAATTAGGCGGCATGATGATGTTTGGTATTCCGGGCTATCGTACACCGCGTGACATGTTACAAGGTGAAATTCAACGTATTTTAGATTTGAATGTTGAAACCCGTTTAAATACCCGTGTCGGTCGTGACATCAGTATCGAACAATTAGAAAAAGATTTTGATGCCGTATTATGGGCAATTGGTTGTAAAGCGGGTCGTGGTTTACCTGTTGAAGGTTTTGCCGATATTTCCAACTGTATCACAGGTGTCGATTTCCTTAGCGAATTCAACCAAAACCGGGTTAATCGTGTTCCTCAAAAAGTGGTCGTGATTGGTGGTGGTGATACTTCAATTGATGTTGCCTCAGTTGCACGTCGCTTAGGTTATAACCATGTCGACGAAGCACAAGCCAAAAATTCTGCACATGATAATGCAGCCGATGGTGCAGTATTAGGTTACATCGCACATGACGTAGCTGGCATTAGTGCGCGTGATGGCTCAAAAGTCACCTTAACTTCATTATTTCCAATTGAAAACATGACCGCAGCGGAACATGAAGTACAAGATGCTTTGCGTGAAGGTGTGGATATTCATGGCAGCGTGATGCCGATTGAAATCATTACGGGTGAAGACGGTCGTGCGACAGGTCTTAAAATGTGCAAATGTACAATGGACGGTATGCGCCCTGTTCCTGTTGAAGGCACGGAATATATTGTTGAAACCGATTTGATTGTATCTGCGATTGGTCAATTTGGTGATTTGGCTGAAGGCTTAGAAGAATTAGACAATGGTCGTGGTTTCATCGATGCTGATCCATTCTATGCAGTGAAAGGTCGTCAAGGTCATTTTGTTGCGGGTGACATCGTGCGTCCTCATTTATTAACTACGGCAATCGGTCAAGGTTCAATTGCAGCGGATACGATTGGTCGTTATTTAGAAAACCAAGAATTATCCAAACGTCCTAAGGTTGATGTACATCACTTCAATTTATTAGCGAAATTATCTGAAGTGGAATTACAGCCAGAATCATTTAAAGCGGATGAGTGTGATTTACGCGGCACAGCTGATGCAAATTATGCAGTACACAACTACGAAGACCGTTCAGCGCATGAAGTGATTTCTCACAACGCATTGTTCTTAGGTCACTTTGAAGCTGAGCCACGTCATTTACGCCAAGAAGTTCATATTGAAGCCGAAAAAGTGTTAGGCAACTTTGACGAACGTATGAAGAACTTGGAAACTGATGAAACGGTTGCAGAAGCCAAGCGTTGTATGAGTTGTGGTTTATGTTTCGAGTGTGATAACTGCGTTGTGTTCTGCCCTCAAGATGCGGTTGCGAAAACAGCCAAAAAAGAATCAACTGTAGGCCGTTACGTTTACACAGATTACTCACGTTGTATCGGTTGTCACATTTGTGCTGATGTTTGCCCAACAGGTTACATTAACATGGGGTTAGGTGAATAATGCGTTATTGGTTGACAACTTTAGGCTTGCTATTTGGTTTGGCTTTGAGTGTCGTGGTAGTGGCTGGGAATGGTGAAGGTAAAAGCTGGATTCCCAGTCCACCCAAAGCGAAACAAGCCGCAAATGAGCAAACGCAATGTGTTGAACCTGTTGATGTGATGCGCCGTATGCACGGTAGTTATTTAAAACATCATCGTGATAAAACCATGCACGAAGGGATACGCACCAAGCAATACAGTTTAGTGCAATGTATCAATTGCCATGTGACTGAAAATGAACAAGGTGAATATCCTGAGATTCAGAGTCGTAATCATTTCTGTAATAGTTGTCATGAATATGCTGCGGTGAAGTTGGATTGTTTCCAATGTCATGCCACACGACCAGAATCGGCTTATGAAAATCAAGTGCCTGTGGTGAAACCCGAAGGACATCATTAACTCAAACTCGTTGCCACGCTCAGCGTGGTAATGCAGCTTTGACGCGCTCCGCGTCATGTTTGAAATAATTGAGACGCAGAGCGTCTGAGCTGCATTCCAACGGAGACCGTCGGAACGAGAAATTAACTATGAACGAATTAGAAGAACTCTTTTCTAAACAAGAGCCAATTGAATCAATTACAAGCAATAAAGAGATTTTATCTGGCAAACCCATTATTAAAGATACACGTATTTCAGTTGCATTGATTTTGGGGCTATTAGCAGATGAAATGACAATTGATGAAATATTAGAACAATATCCACGTTTAACCCGAAAAAATATTATAGATAGCTTACGTTACGCAGAACAAATATTAAACAAACCTATCAAGCTGCATCAATAAAAGAACAAACCCCAGCACCATTGAGGATACATTTTTATGGAGAGTTGCGAATGACTGATGAAACCAACCCAAATCGCCGAGAATTTATTAAAAATACAGCTATAGTAGCGGGTGTTGCTGTTGCGCCCGGTATTTTCCTGCATAGCGTATCTCAAGCCAAACCAGACGAACACCCCGTAGACAATTCAGTCCGTTGGGGCATGTTGATTGACACTAATAAATGCAAAAGTGGCTGTGATGACTGTGTGCAAGCTTGCAATGCTGAACATGGTTTATGCACTGAGCCTAGTCACCGTGCTGAAACACAACCGCAATGGATTCGCAAAGTTGAATTAAAACATAAACAAACAGGCAAGCAAACCGCCTTACCTATGATGTGTCAACACTGTGAAAATCCACCTTGCCAAGATGTATGCCCAACAGGTGCATCATTCAAACGGGAAGACGGGATTGTTTTAGTCGACAAACATATCTGTATTGGCTGTCGTTACTGCATGATGGCATGTCCTTATAAAGCCCGCTCCTTCGTACATGAAACCTTAACCGAACAAAAACCGTATTCACCACGCGGCAAAGGCACAGTCGAAAGCTGTACCATGTGTGTCCACAAAGTCGATAAAGGTGAACTACCTGCTTGTGTCACTTCCTGTGAAAATGGCGCGATTGTCTTTGGTGACTTAAACGATCCAAACAGTGAAATTGCTCAAAAATTAGCAACAGAACAAAGCATCGCATTGCGTGAAGGTTTGAAACTCAATCCAAGCGTGCGTTACCAAGGCGTTTAAGGGGAATCATTCATGAAACATCGTATTACATTTGAAGAATTAGAAGGTAACAGCACGGGATTTTTTGCCCTAGTCGGTATTTTAGCGGCGTTGGTTGCAATGGGTTTATTCGCTGCGTATACCATGGAACATCACGGGCATGTCATCACGGGTATGGATAATCAAATTGTGTGGGGCTTACCACATATTTTTGCGATTTTCTTAATCCTCTCCGCATCAGGCGTATTAAACGTTGCTTCAATTGGCTCAGTATTCCGCAAAGCGTTTTATCATCCATTAGCACGTTTATCAGGCTTGCTCGCGATTACCTTATTGGTCGGTGGATTAGTGGTATTGGTTTTAGATTTAGGTCGCCCCGATCGACTTGTCGTTGCTATGACTTCATATAATTTCAAATCCATTTTTACTTGGAACGTGTTTTTATATAACGGCTTTATCGGTGTCGTTGGCGTGTATTTGTGGGTGATGATGGACAGAAGCCTACAAAGATTTTATCGTCCTATGGGTTTGATTGCCTTTATCGGACGTTTTATTTTGACCACAGGCACAGGTTCAATTTTCGGCTTTTTGGTCGCACGTTCTGCGTATGATACTGCGATTTTAGCACCGCTTTTCATTGCAATGTCATTGGTATTGGGCATGGCTGTGTTTTTATTAGTATTGATTGCAAGCTGTGTGTGGGGCAATCGTGCAATGGGTATTGCGTTCCTAGAACGTCCTAAAAGCCTGTTAAGTTTATTCTTGATTGCCGTGTTTTATCTAGTCACAGTTTATTATTTAACCAATTTATACGTGACCAAACAGCAAGATTTAGTCTATTTCATTTTAGGCAGTGGCGGCATTTACACGTATTTATTTTGGATTGGCTATTTTGTTTTAGGCACAGTGATTCCATTAATCATTTTATATCATCCCATTGCAGGTAAAACCCGTAATGGCATTACTGCTGCGGCCTCATTGGTTGTGATTGGTGGATTTTCATTGCTTTATACGATTATTATTGGCGGACAAGCGATTCCATTAGAAATTTTCCCTGGTATGGAAATCATCTCATCAGGATTCTTTGATGGGCGTGCTTATCATCCTTACACACCCACAGTTTGGGAATTTATGCTAGGGATTGGTGGGATCAGTTTTGCGATGTTGTTAACAGTAATAGGAATGCGTATTTTACCATTCTTGTTCGTACCCAGCAGCATATCTGCAATTCAATTATCGCCTGAAGAAATTGATTAATCATTAATATAATTCATTATTATTTAAAAAAGGCTAAGAGTTGAAATTTAATTCTTGGCCTTTTTTGCGTTTAATAGAATTGCTGTGATTATATTAAATAACATTATGTTTTATATAAAACTTCCTAAGTAATGGCAAGAAAATATAAGTTAAAATTCAATCGTTATATATTTTTATAATTTAAATTAAGGGAATAATTAGGAACACACTCCAAACTGAAATTTTTTCTGATTCGATCAGTCTATGTAAGAAACCACTAAGCGAGAAGTTGAAGACTGTGAAATCAAATAGCCCTCAAGATGATAATATGTGTACTCAGCAAACTAAGCTACAACTTGAAGTAGGTTTGGCAAAAACTCAGCAAGACATTGAAGACTCATTTAAGCTTGTATATCAACAGTATAGAAAAATAGGCGCATCATTAAAAAATGATTCCTGTATGCACATCACCTTGTGGAGTCTATTACCCCAAAGTTTTATAATTATTGCTCGCCGCCAACAGAAAATTGTAGGAACAATTACTTGTGTTATTGATAGTAAGCTAGGGTTACTTATGGATGAGATTGCTAAACCTCAATTGGATACATTACGACAAAAAGGCCGTAGGCTTTGTGAAATCTCAGCTGATGCATCAATTGATCAAAGTGCAGGCAATCCAACTATTTTAGAAATGTATCGATTTGGATATAAATTAGCCAAAGAATTTTTGGGTACTACTGATTTTGTTGTTGCTGTAGGGCAGCGCCATGAAAAATTTTTTAAACGTATATTATTTTTTGAACAAATTGCAGAAATACAAGCTTATAAAAAAGCACAATATATTTCTTCTGTTCCTTTAAGGCTTGATCTTTGTAAAATAGAATCCCTTTACCAAAAAAAATATGCCCATCGAGCACAATGGAAAAACCTTTACTACTATTTTTGTCAAGATCAAAAAGACGCTTTTAACCAAAATATTAAATATGAGTTAAGTATTTATCAAAAAGTGAGAACC
>JADGDW010000137.1 GCA_016744725.1 Candidatus Albibeggiatoa sp. nov. BB20
TGATAGTTATACTCATTTCACTTCGCCGATTCGACGTTATCCTGATTTGATGGTACATCGTGCGATTAAGCATTGTTTACAAGGCCGCAGCGTTAAGAAGTTCTTGTATTCTGAAAATGAAATGCAGCTATTAGGTGAGCAATGTTCAATGACAGAACGTCGAGCAGAAGAAGCCACCCGTGAAGTGATTAGCTGGCTCAAGTGTGAGTATATGCAGAATAAAGTCGGTGAGGATTATGAAGGTATCGTTACTGCGGTTACACCATTTGGTATTTTTGTGGAACTGGATGATTTATTTATTGAAGGTTTAGTTCATGTTACTGCTTTGGGTGAAGATTATTTTCATTATGATCCAATTGGTCAACAAATGTGTGGTGAAGCCAGTGGCGTTTGTTACCGTCTATCAGATAAATTGAAAGTCAAAGTGATTAGGGTTAATTTAGACGACAAAAAAATTGATTTTGAATTAGCTTAGAAACTTCATAATTTCAGGATTGGTCGTTTTTCAAAAACTGCTAATCCTAATATCTGTTTTACATCAAATCCAGCACTCCTTAAATTTTCTCCATCTTTCATACTCAATTCAGACCTCATTGCATTGATAATAATCGAATTATATGTTGTTCATAATTCTGTCGTTAGTATCAGCATATTGTATTTTTTAATAATGGCTCAGATTGTTTTTGACAATTTTTGAAAAAGTGGTTTTTGTCACTGGTTATTATAAGGAATCTAGACTTTTAGTTTTATTTTTGTAAATCAGTTTGGCGTATAAGTACTAAACCACATGAAAATAATGTCTATTTAGAATTTTTATTGTGCCTAAAATTTGTATAATGGAATAGGTCTGAAATATATTCGTATGGAATTTCTATTGCTGGGGAGATAAATAAATGAGTCTGATAAAAAACTTTAGAATTAAGCATAAGCTTGGACTGATGTTATTTTTCCCTTTGATTAGCTTGCTCATTATATCTAGTATGGTCGTGCTGCAAAAAGCCAATACTAAGCAAAAAATGCGTGATTTGCAGGAAATCGTTCAACTATCTGCCAAATTAGACGAAGTTATTCAATACATGCAGATTGAGCGTGATACCAGTGCCGCATATTTAAAAGGCCAGCACTCTCTTACTGAAGTGGCTAATGCTCGTCAAGGCTTAGACCAAGAAATTGAACAATTTAGACAAGCCATTGTTAATCTACATTTTAGCAATGAAATTACCGAACAATTAAAAGTCGATTTACAAGCCATCTCGCAGATTTTGAATCAGATACACCCATTGCGAGAATCTACTAATGCTAAAAATATACATGAATATAAAATCATTCAACAATATAGCAAAATCAGTGTCCATTTAATTACCAAAATAAATTATCTAGCCAATGCCT
Organism: Candidatus Albibeggiatoa sp. nov. BB20; assembly: GCA_016744725.1. Classification (GTDB taxonomy): domain Bacteria; phylum Pseudomonadota; class Gammaproteobacteria; order Beggiatoales; family Beggiatoaceae; genus Albibeggiatoa. The sequence goes on from JADGDW010000137.1 coordinate 1,390, forward strand.
ACGTTCATGAAGAGTTCTTCAAACAAGAACTGGCTTTTCTCAATATTCTAGTTGCAAAAGAAAAATCAGGTATTGAACGCGCCTTGTTATCTGAAGTATTCAAACAACGTTATTTTGATGAAGGTCAATTTAAGTTATTTATTGACTTAGTCACCCAAGAGCATGTTTATATTAAAAGCAGTATTGAACGTTACATGACATCACCCCAACGACGCTTTTTTTATCAACATATCACGGAAGAATTAACGCTTGAGATTAACAAACTGAGAGAGCTTGCCTATATGGCTGCATTGGATGGCGTGATTAAAGATACGATTACCGATCAAAAAGGTAAAGTTCAACCTGTGGCTGAATATTGGGAAGCGATTCAGACTCAAAAAATCCATGCCTTAAAGCGTGTAGAAGATAAATTGGTTCAGGATTTACTTGAAAAAACCACGTTTGCTTATGATGCAGCGGCTTTAGAATTCAACTTGTTGTTATCTATCACTATTATTGTAATTTTGTTTGCACTATTACTCAGTTACTCTATTTTGCATAATATTATTTATCAACTTAATATTGCGGTCAATGTTGCGAATGGCATTGCGCAGGGCTCTTTAGACAATGATATTAAAATCAATTCTAAAGATGAAACAGGTCTGTTATTACAAGCTTTTTCTGACATGCAAACCCAATTGCGTGACACTTTAGAATATGAAATAAGCACGGTTTTACAAGCTGCTTCTCAAGGTGATTTTGCAGGGCGGATTAATGTAGAAGATAAACACGGCGTATTTAAAACTTTTTCAATTAATATCAATCAATTCCTTGATTTTAATCAACAGATTTTTGCAGAAATGTTGCAAGTCTTTGCCTCATTAGCCAATGGCGAAATTAATAAAAAAATCGAGCATGAATACATTGGTACATTTGAGCGTTTAAAACAGGATGTCAATACCACTATTGAAATCCTGACCAATATTACCCAGGAAATTAAAAAAACCGCTGATGATGTTGCTTATGTGGCAGAACAGTTGGCAGAAGGCAATAGCAGTTTTAGCCAACGTACAGAAGAGCAAGCGGCATCGCTGGAAGAAACTTCAGCCACGATGGAACAAATGACCAGTACGGTGCAGCAAAATGCAAATAATGCAGAACATGCAAACAGCTTGGCTTCTGATGCTCGAATACGTGCTGAGTCTGGCGGCAAGGTTGTGAATACTGCGGTGTTAGCCATGACTGAAATCACTTTTAGCAGCAAGAAAATTAATGATATTACCAGCGTCATTGATGAGATTGCATTCCAAACCAATTTATTAGCTTTGAATGCCGCCGTTGAAGCCGCGAGGGCAGGCGATCATGGGCGTGGATTTGCCGTGGTTGCCAGTGAAGTAAGAAGTCTTGCGCAACGCAGTGCCGCAGCAGCTAAAGAAATCAAATCATTAATCCAAGACAGCAATGATAAGATTCTCGAAGGCCAAAAACTGGTTAATAAATCAGGGGAAACCTTAGAAGATATTGTTACTTCAGTGAAAAAAGTATCTGATATTGTGGCCGAGATTGCAGCGGCGAGTAAAGAACAATCTTCAGGTATTCATCAGGTTAATCGAGCAGTGAATCAAATGGATGAAATGACGCAACAAAATGCCGCATTGGTTGAAGAGTCTGAAGTGACCAGCGAAGCTATGATGGAACAGGCTAAAGTATTACAACAACGTGTGACTTTTTTTAAGATAAGTCAATTGTAGATATTTTTTGATTAAACCAGTCATTTTAAGCTTATTATTTAGCTAATTTAGGCTAGTATATTAAAAACTCAAATCAATAGGGTTGCCAACCTTCTCAGGATAGGCAGCCTTTCTACACCTTAATTTATAACCTTACCCAACAACTCTATATTCATACACAATTAAAGTGCTTTTAACATCATATAAACCAATTGATATATTAAGCCTAAAATTCAAAATAGATTTGTTTCACATTTAATTAGAGAGTTTATCTATGAAATATTTTACTCTAGCTTTTTGCATTGTTTTGTTAACAGCTTGTACTAGCTCTACTCCTGAACCACAAAAAACACCTTTGAAGATGAGTATTAACTTATGGCCCGGTTATGCCTATGCTTTTATCGCTGAGGAAAAAGGCTTATTTGCCAAATATGGCGTAGCAGTAGAACTCATGTATAGAACTGATTATGAAGAAATGTTAGAGCTTTATGAAACAAATCAAGTCGACGGGGTATTTCTAGCTTCCACTGATGTTTTTTCTTTAAATGTCAAAGGGATTCCAACCCAAATTATTTATGTTGCTGACTATTCTGATAGCGCAGATGTCGTCATTGGCTTGCCTGAATATAATAATTTAAGCGATTTGAAAGATAAAACGGTTGCATTTGAAGGTGTTGGCACTTTTTCACAATTGCTCGTATTTAAACTAATGGAACAAGCAGGCCTACAGGAAGGTGAGTTTAAAACCGCTAATATTTTAGCCAGTCAAGTATTGGCCGAGCTTGAGGCTGGGAAAATTGATGCGGGGCATACATGGGAACCGATGGTCACTGAAGCATTGAACAAAGGCTATAAAATTCTAGCTAAGGCAGGTGATGTACCGGGGGTTATTCTCGATGTATTAGGGTTTCATAGCGATGTCATTGAACAACGCCCTGAAGATATTCAAGCGGTTGTAAATGCACTGGTTGAAGCTTATCAGTTTGTTCAAACTGATTATGATGAAGCGATCGCTATTATGGCAAAAGCCGAAGGCGTCTCAGAGCCAGAAATGTCCCAAGGGATACAACAATTGCACTTATTGCCATTGATTGAAAATCAGCAAGCAATGCAAAAAGAGGGGGCTATGTTTAAGTCTGGGCAAATTACCATCGATTTCTTCATGCAAAAAGGACAGTTTATTACCCAGCCTAACTTGGATGAGGTTATTAATCCTCGGTTTGTACAAGCAGCCAAGCAACCATGAAACTTTCAACAAAGTTGATTTTGCTCTATTTTGGCATGGTCATGGGTATTATCGTACCCATTTTGCTGTTTTTAGAGCAAAATATTTTAGAGCATGTTGAAAAGCAAATCATAAATGACCTTCAAGAACGTGCGACACAAATGATAGATAAGGTTGACCGCTTTCTATTTGAACGTATGGCTGATACGCGCGTAATGGCCAATGATGCGATGTTTATTGAAGCTGATAAACTAAGTTTAGCCATAACAAAACAACTAATTAAACACCGTAATGCCCATAATGCGTATCTTTCTCTTTCATTGGTTGATGCTGAACGTAATGTTATTGTCGATACAGAAGGTTTAGTGGGTAGTATTGTTGATATTCCTGATTCACATTGGAATCAACTACAAGCAGGTAAAACCATTATTACTATCGGCTTTTCCCAACATTTAAGACGCTCGGTTATTTATGTTTCCTCACCTTTAAAACACACAGGTCTATTTTCAGCTGTCGTGGCTCGTATTCCTGCAAGTTCTTTATATTACATATTAGGTGAAAATCAAAAAATCATTAAAAGTATAGGTACGGAGCTATTAAATAAACAAGGTTCTGTACTGTATTCAAACTACAATCGGAGTGCCATGCGACGTGGTTTGCAAGTATCTATAGACAACTTATTAGCAGATTTACGTCAAGATAGGTTGGTTGTTGTGGCTAAAGAATTGGGTTATTTAACCTTTAAAGGCAATCAATGGACGCTGATTTTACATTATCCGACCAAAGAAGCCTTTGCCACCGTTATTCAGCTAAGAAATCAAACTATGTTAGGTGCATGCTTACTCGCTCTTATCGCAATGTTGGTCGTGCTTGTGTTTGCCTATTATATTTTAAAACCTGTTACTGCATTGCGTGAAGCCTCTTTAAAACTAGGGCAAGGTGATCTCAGCGTTAGAGTGCCTGTCTCTTCAAAGGATGAAATAGGCCAACTGGCAGACTCATTCAACAAAATGGCACAATCATTAGGCGATGCTTTAGATGCCAAACGCGAAGCCAATGAACAGTTACAAGAAAAAGAAAACGTGCTGCGCTCAGTAATTAATAACATTCCTGACTTGGTATTTTGGAAGGATAAAAACTCGGTTTATTTAGGTTGCAATGAAGCTTTTGCCAAAATGAATCGAATTAGCAATATGCATGATATTGTGGGTAAAACAGATTTTGATTTAGCATGGCATCAATTGGCTGAAAAATTTCAGCTAGATGATGAAAAAGTCATATCAAATAATCAAGCAAGGCTCTATTTTGAGGAACAAATACTAGGGATTAGTGAAACTGGTCAATTAGGCTGGGCTGAAACCAGTAAAATTCCGTTGCATGATGCGAATAAGCTTGTGACAGGCGTTTTATGTCTCGCCCGAGATATTACGGCACGCAAACAAGCTGAACAGGATTTATTGCAAGCTAAAGAAATGGCGGAAATGGCAAACCAAGCCAAAAGCGTATTCCTAGCCAATATGAGCCATGAACTACGTACGCCGCTTAATGGGATTTTAGGCTACGCACAAATTCTGCAACGCGATAATAGTTTTACAAACAGTCAAAAAGAAGGCATTAACATCATTTATCGTAGTGGAAACTACTTGCTGACGTTGATTAACGATATCTTAGATTTAGCCAAAATTGAAGCAGGGAAAGTTGAACTCTATCCAACCGACATCAGCTTTATTGAATTTATGGATGATTTAGTTGAGCTGTTTCATATTCGTGCCCAACAGAAACACATTGCTTTTAATTATGAACCTTTGTCTTGTTTGCCTATTGGTATTCGAGCAGATGAAAAGCGTTTGCGCCAAATCCTGATAAATTTACTGGGTAACTCGATTAAGTTTACAGACCGTGGTGGCGTGACCTTAAAGCTTGATTATCATGATAATACAATGCTATTTCGGATTGAGGATACAGGCATTGGGATTGCTCAAGCTGATATTGAGACGATTTTTCAACCTTTCAAACAAGTCAGTGATACTTTGCATAAAGCGGAAGGCACAGGTTTAGGTTTATCTATTACGCGTCGTTTGATAGAAATGATGGATGGCCAATTGAATGTTGAAAGTGAGTTGGAACATGGCAGCGTCTTTTGGTTTAAGCTATCGTTAGACAATGTTTCCCATTTAATAAAAACCAAGAAAAAAGAACAGCTTGTTGTCATTGGCTTTGAAGGTCAGACCCGTAATATTTTAGTGGTTGACGATAAAAAAGAAAATCGTTTAGTGATGCAAAATTTACTCAGCCCATTAGGTTTTTCAGTAATAGAAGCAGCCAATGGACAAGAGGGTGTGGATAAAGCCCTGCTCACTTCTCCAGATTTGATTTTGATGGATTTAGTGATGCCTGTCATGGATGGATTTGAGGCTGTCCGCTTGATTAAGAAACACCCTAACACTCAAAATATACCGATTATTGTTGCATCAACCAGTGTATTCGATTTTCATAAAAAACAAAGTATTGCTGCGGGCTGTAATGATTTTTTACCTAAGCCATTTGAAGTCGATGATTTACTAAATAAGTTACAGGAGCAGCTTAATCTAGTTTGGGTTTGTGAGGAAATAAATGAGAGATTTGAACAACAGGAACAATCTAGCAGTGATGATAAAGAGGTTTTTGTATGGCCAACGGTAGAAAAGCTAAATACTTTACTAGATGCAGCCAATATGGGAGATATCCAAAGAATATTAGAAATTGTAATAAACATGGAACAGGAAAGTCCCGAATTAAAACCTTTCACTCATAGAGTAGAGTTACTTGCAAAAGATTTTAATGATGATGAAATTATTAACATAATAAAACAATACTTATCTTCGTGAAGAATGAAACCAATATAAAAAGGCTGCTAGCTCTCAATGAACTAACAGCCTTTATTTTCATCTAAATAATTGATTGGAATAACTTAGTGAGCATGACCTGCACCGCCGCCCCAGTCTCTACGTGCTGTTGAAATTGTAACTGTAAAGCCGCCAACAACATCTAACAATGACATCAACGTTAAAATTAAGAACGTAGATGAGCCTGCATCTTTCACTGTTAGAAAGATAATCAAAAAGGCTAAGAATGTACCCATTGAAATGCCATGCTCGATAATCGAAGTTGTACCCGTACGAGTGGATTTGAAAATCTCAACATATAAAAACACCACCCCTAAAATAATCAACAAGTCACTAATCGTTGGTGACCAAATGGCCTCAGAGATAAGAGAGATAGAGAATAAGGGTTCTGCCGTTGTAGTGAAGTTCACACCTGAAATCATCATACCTAAATAAATAATTAACAGCACTGCAAATAAAGGTATCAAGTTAAATATTTTAAAAGGGTTCATAAAAATTCCTTTGCTGGTATATGAGACTAAAAAAAAGAAAATAACCTTTGTGCTGTAATTATAAACAACTCTTTGCAAAAAGGCATGTGTTGATGTGAAGTCAATATTGTTTTAGCAGATGTGAGTTTAATTACATTTTGTTTAACATAGTACAAACTCTACGACAAACCTAATTTTAAGCAGAAACCTTTATCTATCAGAATATTATATATTTTTAAGAGCTAAATAAATTATTTTAGTATTTTTATCTTAAATTGAATTTAAGAAGGTTATCTTATAAAAACAGTAGGTTGGAATGTGTTTTCTCACTTGGCACAGCGGTTGCCTTATAGGTAAACAAGTCTTATAGCTCAATATTTAAGTTTTCAGAGAGCGATAAGCAGTAGTATTTTCCTTAGTTGTTTGGTTGTTGCATTCATACTTTCCTCCCTCGGTTAGGAAACGTGATATTAGGTTCAAACTAGAACGAGAATATCACGTCTTTTTTTTGCTCTTATCTCCAAAATATTTTATATTATTTTCTGTGTTTAACCTCGCTTTTATTTCCTTTAAGGCTATTTCTGAGGTCGATAATGGCCTTTTGGCTTTGTTTCTAACAATCTTTCCAATCCTCCAGCTCAATATGTGTTAAACAGTATATAGTTAATTCCTTTTCATGTATTAGGACTGCGAGTCCTTGAAGGACTTAATCTATATTTAGGTATGGTTAAGAAATCCAATAGCCTGAACTGAAAAATAACAAAAATATACAGTCATCCTGCTAATTGCGCTAGAATAGAGCCATAACTAAAATTTTTCCAAGGACAGTTTGACGAAGGAGATGGAATGAGTATCGCCTATATTTATCATCCCGATTGTTTGGAACATGAAATGGGAGAGGGGCATCCTGAGCAACCTGCCAGAATTAATGCCATTGAAGATAGAATGCGGATGGCACATATTTTTGATTTTGTTAGACATCATGAAGCACCTCTGGCAGAAAAAAAATATTTAACCCGTGTGCATGATGCTAAGTATGTTGATAAAGTTTTATCATTTGCGAGTTTGCCTGATGGTGAGCATAATTATCTTGACCCCGATACAATTATCACCAATAAAACACCTAAAGCGGCATTACGTGCGGCGGGTGCGGCTGTATTGGCTACAGATTTAGTATTAGGTCACAAACATCAGCATAAAGTTGCCTTTTGTAATGTGCGTCCACCGGGGCATCATGCAGAACGAGGTGGGGCAATGGGTTTTTGCTTTTTTAACAATGTTGCAGTGGCTGCAGCTCATGCGGTTCATGATTATGGATTACGTCGTGTGGCGATTATTGATTTTGATGTGCATCACGGTAATGGTACAGAAGATATTTTCCGCAGTGAGCCTCGAATTTTATTTTGTTCTAGCTTTCAACACCCATTTTATCCATTTTCTGGCGGTGATGTGATTAGCGACCATATTATTAATGTTCCTTTACCCGCAGGCACAGGCGGTGACAAGTTCCGTGAAGCCGTGATTATGCACTGGATTCCCGCTTTAACTAAGTTTGCGCCTGAAATGATTTTTATTTCTGCGGGTTTTGATGCTCATGCTGAAGATGAAATGTCCAATTTCATGTTGCGTGAAACAGATTACGCATGGGTCACAAAAGAGTTGTTGGTGATTGCGGATAAATTTAGCGATGGTCGAGTTGTTTCTATGTTGGAAGGTGGCTATGACTTATCATCTTTAGCACGTAGTGTCACAGCTCACTTGAAAGTTTTAATGCGGATGGATTAAGCGCACAAGTATGGAGTGCTGTTGCGCTCCATTATCAATCTATTGACATTGCATCACGTAAAAATACCACAATATGCTTTGGTGATGTTCAGTTCCTGAACAGATTTGGTGTTGGCAGGAAAATCCATTAGCAATGACTTTGGATTCGGGTTTAGCACGCAATTCTGGTGATAAGCTTAATTCTGCCATTTGTCGCGACATCTCTGCATTTTTTGTCTCAATCCCAAAACTACCCGCCATGCCACAACAACTGGCTTCAATAAATTCAAATTTCAATTCTGGTATAAGTTTTGACAGCACTACCCTTGATTTAATGGGCAAATACACATCCATTAAAATAAGGTTGGGTTGTTTGCTATGTGCTAACTCAATTGCTTGTTCACCATTAGCAGCACATACACATTCAAATCCTTTGCGTATCAAACGTCGTGAAAGCATGTCACGACCCATTTCATAGTCTTCAACATATAGAATTTTTTCATGCTTATCATCTCCAATCGATACTATTAAATATAATGCTACATAATCAAAAATTGCAAGATAATAGCTAATTATTTTTTACAATAAATACAATAATTAAATGGTTTTTAAGCATGCTTACCGCAATTAGCAGTAAAATAGTTTTTGCTGTAACTAAAATACATAATCACTCACTGACAATTCAGTCAGAAACTCAACACAGAATTTTCCTACCAACTTCAACTAAAAGCTGCGATTTTTTATTCAGCAATGTGGTATTATTGCGACTTTCCTATTGCTTCATAGCATTTTCCCGAAGGTCTTCAATAATTGTCCTGAGATATGACCCTGCAACAATCACCGACAATTCTCATTGTGGATGATGAACCAGACAACGTGAGTGTGTTGTATGAATTTTTATCCACTAATGACTACGAAGTTCTTGTTGCAGAAAATGGGGAAGAGGCGTTGCAACTGATCGAGTCAAATACGCCCAACCTCATCTTGCTTGATGTCATCATGCCTGCGCCAGACGGCTTCACTTTGTGCGAACAACTTAAAAAAAATCGCCAGATTAAGCATGTGCCTGTCTTATTTATGATGGCGCAAACAGAATCTGTCGACAAAGTACGCGGATTCAATATCGGCGGCTTGGACTATTTGACCCGTCCATTTCAAATTGAAGAAGTGTTAGCACGGATTGAAGTTCACCTATCTGTACAAGTATTGCAACTGCAAATTGATGCACAGCAACAAACCATTACTGATTTAAAAAACCAAATCACTGAAATTCAAAACGAAACTGAAACCCACAAAAGTAAACTCAGTCAACTCAATGACGTGTACAAACGTTTTGTGCCGCAAGAATTCCTTAACGTATTGGGTTGTAAGAATATTTTAGATATTAAACTCGGTGATTTGGTTGAAAAAGAAATGACGGTGATGTTTTCCGATATCCGTGGTTTTACCGAAATTTCTGAAAATATGACCCCAGAAGAACGTTTTGACTTTATTAATATTTATCTAGGTCAAATGGAACCTGTGATACGCGAGCATAATGGATTCATTGATAAGTATATTGGTGATGGCATTATGGCATTATTCCCCATCTGTGCGGATGATGCGGTGCGGGGAGCAATCTCCATGCTCAAAAAATTGGATGATTACAATGAATTATTAAAAGAAGCGGGCTATCCTTCTATTTCTATTGGGATTGGGATGCACACGGGCATGTTAATGTTAGGCACGGTGGGCGGTCAGAATCGTATGGATGGTACGGTCATTGCGGAAGCCGTCAGCGTTACAGCACGAATCGAAGATTTAACTAAAAGTTATAAAACACCGCTATTAATCACAGAAACAACATTTAATCGTTTAGAAAATAAATTTGAGTACAATATCCGCGTTATTGATCGGATTAAAAGCAAAGGCAAAAATAAAACATCCGTTATGGTTTATGAAGTGTTTGAAGCGGATACGCCTGAGCAACTTGAGTTAAAAGATGAAACTTTAGAATATTTTGAAGAAGCCTGTGCTTCCTATCACGGCAAAAAATTTGAGCGGGCTAGAAAATTATTTGAAGAAGTGGTTGCGAAAAATCCACATGATGAAGCGGCAAAGTCCTATATCGAACGCTGCAAAACCCCTGAAGAAGTGGAAGCGGCACGCCAGAAATTTACCAATGAATTATTTGAACTCAACAAAGCCTATGAGCGGTTTATCCCACGTGAATTCTTGAAATTATTGGATAAAGAAAGCGTGGTCGATGTACAATTAGGCGATCATGTTGAACAGGATATGACGATTTTATTCTGTGATATTCGTGGTTTTACCGCTATGTCAGAAAAAATGACACCGCAAGAAAACTTTGACTTTATCAATATTTATTTAGGACAAATGGAACCTATCATCGGTGAACATCGTGGTTTTGTAGATAAATACATTGGTGATGCGATCATGGCCTTATTTCCCACCAGTGCGGATGATGCAGTGCAAGGTGCGGTGGCGATGCTGAAAGGTTTAGTCGAATATAATATTTTATTACAAGAAGCAAATTATCAAGCGATTAAAATCGGCATTGGTTTAAATACTGGGCCTTTGATGTTAGGTACGGTTGGTGGGCCTAATCGTATGGATGGCACTGTGATTTCTGATGCGGTAAATTTAGCGGCTCGAATTGAAGGCTTAACTAAAATTTACGGTACAGCCTTGCTAATTACCGACCAGACCTATCAAAATTTAGAAGATATTGCCCGTTATCATATTCGCGTAATTGACCGTGTAAAAGTCAAAGGTAAATCCGAAGCAGTCACAGTATACGAAGTTTTTGATGGTGATAAACCTGAAATTGTCGAGCTAAAAGCCAAAACTTTGAATGACTTTGAAGAAGGTTGCGTTTATTATCATGGTGGTGAATTAGATGCTGCTCGTACCGCATTTGAAAAAGTATTAGGCATTAATGAGCATGATGATGCCGCAATAGTGTATTTAGAACGCTGTACTGAGTTTTCTGATTAAGCAAAATGTATTAAACTAGGAAGGTTAGCGGTTCCTATGTTTAGAACATACTAAATGACTAATTTAGGTTTTTTTGACGCAGAGCGTCAGTTCTGTATTCCAACGGAAACCGTCGGAACAAGGACAAGCACAAACTAATATAGAACAACATGGACATTAAAACAGCACTGAAAACGGTAATTGAACGCCAAAATCTCAGCTATGAACAAATGAGCGAAGTCATGAACAGCATTATGACGGGTGATGCTACGCCCTCACAAATTGCAGGGTTCATGGTCGGCTTACGTATGAAGGGTGAAACGGTGGATGAAATCAGTGCAGCAGCACAAGTCATGCGCAATTTAGCCACACCCGTTACATTAGCAGGCCAAAAATACTT
>JADGDW010000138.1 GCA_016744725.1 Candidatus Albibeggiatoa sp. nov. BB20
ACCAAATAAAAAAATTGTTGGGTTTGTGATTTATCTTGTGACTGAATTCTGTGTGATATTGTACTACTTGAAGCAAAGCTTCTTGGACAGACACTCCCAAGCTGAGCTTAGGAGCAAGCTAACCATTAAAAAGCTTTATGCTTTTATATATCATGCAGTTAAAATGTTTTTGATTGTTTGAATAATGGCTAGTGATAGATTAAAGCTTGACAACGACTGGCAGTTGCAATAAACAGTAAACGGGCAACAACGAAAGGTATGTTTTTTTGGACGGGTTTCATACAGGTATCTTATTAGGGATACTGGTTTTCTTAATTATTGCATCTGGCTTTTTTTCCGCCTCAGAAACCAGCATGATGGCAATCAATCGTTATCGTTTACGTCATTTAGCTGCCAAAAACCACAAAGCTGCCAAACGTGTCTGTGATTTACTAGAACAGCCAGACCGTCTAATTGGAGTCATTCTACTAGGTAATAACTTCGTTAATATTTTAGCCTCCTCTATTGCGACCGTGATTGCAATTGACTTAATGGGAGAAGCGGGTGTGCCCATTGCTGCTGCACTACTTACAGTAGTGATTCTTATTTTTAGCGAAGTCACACCCAAAACTATTGCCGCGACCAACCCTGAACGGATTGCATTTCCTGCATCCCTACTCATTAAACCATTATTGCAACTGTTTTATCCCTTGGTATGGATGTTAAATATAGCGGGAAATGGATTGCTGAGATTAATGGGCATCTCTCAAGACAATGATGACAGTCATCGATTAAGCAGTGATGAATTACGCACCGTAGTGCATGAAGCAGAAGGCATTATTCCAAAACGTCACCAGCAAATGTTACTCAGTATTTTAGATTTAGAAAAAGTCACAGTTGATGACATCATGATTCCACGTCATGAAATTGTCGGCATTGATTTAAATTCACCTTTAGATATGATTCGAGAACAACTGGCTGCTGCACAACATACGCGCCTTCCACTTTACCGTGAAAATATAGATAATGTGATTGGTATCATACATTTAAGGAAAACAGTGCGTTTGTTTGAGCATGAAATAATAAGCAAAGAAGACTTAGAAAAAATCGCCAAAGATTTATATTTTGTTCCTGAAGGTACACCATTAAATACACAACTTTTAAATTTCCAACGTCATAAGCGGCGGATTGGCTTAGTTGTCAACGAATATGGTGATATTCAGGGTTTAGTGACTTTAGAAGACATTTTAGAAGAAATTGTCGGTGACTTTACGACCAATCCAGCCGATGTACTGACTCCAGATTTTCATCCATTAGATGATGGCAGTTACTTAGTGGATGGCAGCATTACGGTGCGTGAATTGAATCGAGCCATGAAATGGCATTTGCCAACAGAAGGACCTAAAACACTAAATGGCTTGATTTTAGAATATTTAGAAGCGATACCCGAATCAGGGATTAGTTTGCGTTTAGATGGTTACCCTATGGAGATTATGCAAGCAGGCGACAGAGTGGTAAAAACAGTACGTATTTATCCAAATCGCTGGCTGCCACAGAAAAAAATCAATGAAAATTAGTATTTTATAGGAGTGTTTACAATGAAGGCATTACCTATTGGCATTTCAACATTTAAAAACATGCAGCAAGGCAATTTTACTTATGTTGATAAAACCCAGCTTGTCTATAATTTAGCGACACAGGGCACTTACTATTTTCTATCTCGTCCGCGTCGTTTTGGTAAAAGCTTATTTATTGACACTTTAAAACAAGCCTTTCTCAGTAAAAAAGACTTATTTAAAGGTTTATATTTAGAAAATAACTGGGATTGGGATCAAACTTATCCCGTGATTCATATTGATTTTGCCAAAGGTAATGTGCATTCACGACAAGCATTAGATAATAAAATCTTTGACATATTAAATGAACATGCTCAATACCATTCTATTAGCTTGGAATACAAATCAATATCTAGTCAATTGGACGAATTGATTAATAAGCTTTATGAGAAATATCAGCAAAAAGTAGTGATTCTGGTTGATGAATACGATAAACCGATTTTAGACAACATTACCGACAAAAAAACAGCTGAAGACATGCGTGATGGTTTAGGCAACTTATACTCAGTGATTAAAGGCAATGATGCACAATTTAAGTTTGTTTTTTTAACAGGGATTACTAAATTTTCTAAAGTTAGCTTATTTAGTCAACTTAATAATCTTTTGGATATTAGCTTAGACAAGCGTTATGCAACCATTTGTGGTTATACTGAAACCGAGTTAAAAACAACATTTACTGATTATCTTAGCACCGTTAATTTTACAGATTTAAAAGCATGGTATAACGGCTACAATTTTTTAGGTGAATCGGTTTACAATCCTTACGATATTTTGTTGTTTTTTAGGAATAAATCTTATCAAAATTTTTGGTTTGAAACCTCCACACCAACCTTCCTAGTTAAACTGATCCAAGAGAAAAAATACTATTTTCCGCATTTAGAATCGATTGAAGCCACTCAAAGCTCATTAAGTCATTTTGATGTTGAACGCTTTAGTTTAGAAAACTTATTATTTCAAACAGGTTATTTGACTATTAAACACGTTGTTGAAATTCCGGGAGAACGTTTTTTTACTTTAGGCTATCCTAATTTAGAAGTGCGTAATGCGTTCACCAATTTTCTTTTAGAATATATTATTGATGATGTGCATACGAAAGCTTCTATTCAGAAGAAATTATATTTTGCCCTGCTAAATAATGAAATTCGGGTGATTTTACATAGTTTCTTTGCATCGATCCCACACGATTGGTATCGTAAAAATCCTATGGGTGGCTATGAGGGTTTTTATGCGGCGATTGTGTATGCTTTTTTTGCAGGAATGGGTTTTAAAATTATGCCTGAAGATACCTCTAATCATGGCAGAATTGATTTAAGTATGAAAAATATGTTTCGCTGCAAAAGCCAATTTATTTGCTGGGCATCGAGTTCAGTCGTAAACAGAAAAATTTAACCCATTTTGAATGGGAATGTTTACGATAAGCCATATATCAAAAAAACATGATAAAAATAAATTTGGAGGAACTATGCGGCCAGCACATTTGGGTATTATTTTAGAGCAAGAATTTCTCAGTACCGATAAAGGGCATCATACGCCTGTGATGTTGTGGGGTGCGCCGGGGATTGGGAAATCTCAAATCGTGGCTCAAATTGCAGCTAAACATCAAGTCCCTGTGATTGACATTCGTTTATCTCAAATGGAGCCAAGTGATTTACGTGGGATTCCGTTCCGAGTCGGTGAAACTGTGGAATGGGCAACCCCCGCATTATTACCCAATGAAGCCAAACATGGCACAGCAGGGATTTTATTTTTAGACGAAATTACGTCCGCACCACCCAGCGTGTCAGCCGCCGCATATCAATTAATCTTAGATCGACGTTTAGGTGAATATCAAGTGCCAAGTGGTTGGGCGATTTTTGCTGCGGGTAATCGACAAGGTGACAGAGGTGTAACTTACGCAATGCCTGCACCGTTGGCTAATCGTTTTTCTCATTTTGAAGTATCGGTTTATTTAGACGACTGGGTGGCATGGGCGTATCAGAATCAGATTGATGAACGGATTATTGGTTTTCTGCGTTTTCGGCCTGAATTATTGTTCGATTTTGATCCTGCACATAATCCTGTGGCGTTTCCTTCTCCACGTTCTTGGGAATTTACCCATCGAGCATTGCAAAAATTTATTGATTATCCCAATTTATTATTAGGTTCATTACAAGCTTGTGTCGGCGATGCGGCGGGTATTGAATTGCATACCTTTATTATGAATTTGGAAAATATGCCTGATTTAGATGCGATTACGCAGGGTCAAGCGGTTGAGCCACCTCATGATACCGATTTGCAATATGCAGTAGCTGCGGCTCTAGTGGGTCGGGCGATTCGAGCTAAAGACCAGCCTGAGGCATCAACCCTATTCGGACATATTTTGGATTTTGCAGCACGGTTTAGGCATAGAGAAATGGGTGTGATGTTGGTGTCTGATATGCACCGCGCAATCGGTGATGACTTGTTTAATGTACCCGCTTTTCATCAATGGGCACAAGCGATTGGCGATGTCATGCTGTATGAATAATTCACCTTACGCAGACAACATTTTGTAGAACAATAAATCAACCAGTTACCTTGCAGAGATAACTTTATAAATTGTTGATTTTTCATGAGAAATAGTTTTTGTGTAACGTGAGTGAACAAACGGTTTAATAGTTTAGGATTGCCTGTTTTTGATCGATTGACAATCCTAATAAAAACGCATTACATTAACAATAGGTATAGTCGTTTTATTTTAAGATGATACAGGACTGGCAGTCCTAAACTTTAAAACCATTTGATATTTAAAGTATTTAAGGACTGCCAGTCCTCACACTCAAGATAGAATTGACTATACTGCTTACAGTTTTATTAATCTTCCTGATCTTCAATCCATTGCTTCATCACTGAACGTAATTGCGGCAACATCCGAGCAGTACAAACCTTAAGTCCCAAATCTTTCGCGCGTTGCATATCCCAATTGGACAATGGGTGATAACTCACAAGCATGGCTTTGGTATGAAGGCCACCAAATAAACCCTTTAAGGTGTCTAATTTATACAAAATCTCACTACCGGGGCTATCAGGATTGTCACCATGTGCGTTAAAGCGTTTGGTTTTACATTCAATGATATACAAATGATTATTAGCTAAAAAAGTGACATCCATCTCATTTTTAACCACTCTTCCCGTGTCGTCGCGCCCAATTTCCACACTGCAACCCACATCTTGAATCTCAGGAATTTCTTTGCGCAAACCATAGGCAATACTAAAAGTATGATTTTCTAACCAACCGCCATTGACGAAAAATCGTGCTTCTTCGTCTGGAAATTGCAAACATTGATAACGATAGTCTAAAACACCCTCGGCTTGCATTCGCTGGATTAATGCTTGTAGCTCATGCCAGTTTTCTTGGCTGGCGGACAATTTGGGTGATTGCAAGGTTTGTTCTGCTTGTTGGGCTAACCAATTCAATGCGGCCAATGGTTTGGCTAATAATTCAGCATGTTCTACTAATTCATCAGTTAATGTGCGCAAATTTTTAGGAACACCACGCTTCGCGCCTTGACTTAAAACGGGTGCGCCATGAGCTTGCAAAAAGGCGGGTAATTTAATCCGATCGGCACAATTGATTGTGGGTAGTCCACGTTTGTGCATCCACATCACATCATCAGTGTGCGGGTGAACATAGAAAATTGGCTTGGAAAATTCAGCAAAAATTTCATACGCCACCATACTCATCGGGCGTGTGCCACCACTGGCATTGAGTGCAATATCATCAGCTTCACGTTCAATCAACAACTCTAGAATTCGATCCCGAATATGCTCGATATTCCATCCATCTTGTAATGGCCAATGCGATACTTTAATCCCTGCCGTTTTTAATACGTTTTCTAAATCTTCAGCTTGTTGATTTTGAGCTGTGGCATAGACGAGCACAATTTCTTGTGGAGCAAATTGTGGGTCTAGTGCTGGGGTAATATTAGCTGTTGCTGTATTGTAAACGAGACAAATCTGGACACTGGGTTTGAGCATAGAAATCAGCCTTTATATAAAACCATGGGGGTTGCTTACATTACGTGAATGACTAAGGTTTAGCAACGAGGATTTTGCATTTTGCACCTGATTTGATGATGTTGATGCGAGTAAGATTGATATAACAACAGAGCTTAATTAAAGACTCACCTTACGAAAATAAAAGAACCTTTCATTTTATGTAGGGTGGAATAGCGCAGCTTTTTCCAGCAAAATATGCGATACAATTGGGATGGTGGAATACAGTGAGAGAGAGTTTATTAATAATAACTAACATCAAAAGCTCATCTATCCCCCCTACTTTTTCAAACTTTTTTTCATTTTCGTAACATGAGTTAAAGATAGAAAATAAGCTTGAACCATCCGACTTTATAGTGCAGTCTATTAACTGCTAATCCCTTAATCCCTATTTATTTAACTGTCTCAATCATATATCTAAGCTGAAAAATGATACGTTGGCTAAGTTTGATTCTTGTTTCAATATTCACTTGCACGGTGCAAGCCGATATTTATTTATCCAATAACCAGCCGATGATTCCCGATACAAACCAGATTTATCATATAGAACAAGCTTTTGGTCAAACCGTAGGGTCTAATTTATTTCATAGTTTTGCACAATTTAATTTGGCGGCAAGTGAAACTGCGACATTTTCAGGGTCTGAACAGATTCAAAATATCATTACTCGGGTGATGGGGGAACAAGCCAGTTTTATCAATGGTTAACTGCATTCGACAATTCCTAATGCGCATTTTTATCTGATAAACCCAAACGGTATCACTCTTGGCGAACACGCCGAACTCAATTTAACAGGCAGCTTTTACGCAACCACGGCTGATTTCATTCAACTTGCTGACAACAGCCGCTTTTACGCCAAGCCGATCCAAAATGAAATATTAAGCACTGCATCAATTGCAAGTTTTGGCTTTCTCAATCAACATCCCGCACCAATTATAATTCAACGTGGCATCGACAACCCGCAAAATGTACGACTGGCTTCAAATCAAGATATTGGATTAATTGGTGGTGATCTCTTGTTACAAGGCGCATCTGAAAATACAAATTTGGGTTTAGAAACCAGTAAAGGGCAAGCAGGGGATTTATTTATTAATGTGCAGCAGCTTAATTTATTTGAGAACGGACAAATCTGTGCGAACTCTCTTACTTCAGGTGGTGATATGACACTGAATGCTCAAAGGATTTATTTACAAAATAGTCAGATTGAGAGTCAGTTAGCAGGAGCATTGATTTTTGATAGTTTATCGAGTGGGGGTAATTTGCGTATAACTGCTGCGGACTATATTTCTTTAAACAACAGTCAAATCACAACCAGCTCAGAATTAATCAATGGAAATGGGGGTAATTTAAATATTAAAACCCAATTTTTGATTGCGAGCAATGCCAGCCAACTGCAAGCCCGAGCGATTCAAGGTCATGGCGGCAATATTAGTGTTGATATTTTTGGCCTATTTAAGACGGGGATTCAGTCAAACCAAGCCTTATTTGATGCGTCTTCCGAGTTGGGAATCAGTGGTGAAACCAATATTCAACTTGATACGGTGGCTGATGTACAGTACAGCTTATTGACACTGCCTAATACATTTTTAACCACCAATCAAGCATTTGAATTATGCAGCGATACACGAAATCAAAGTCGTTTTATATTTCATCCGTATACAGGTTCGAAATATTCAGTCTTTGACTGGCGACCCTCGCCCACAAATCATTTCAAAGATTTTTAACTGCCTAAATACGCTTGATAACCTTGCTGTTCCAAACGCTGTGCTTTATCTAATACGGTCTTTTCTAAGTTCTGTTTATATTCTTTCACCGCTTGGCGTACTTCGGGATATTGGCCACTGATAATTTGTGCGGCCAAGAGACCTGCATTTTTCGCATTATTAATCGCCACACTGGCAACAGGCACGCCGCCAGGCATCTGTACGATAGAAAGCAATGAATCCAAGCCATTGAGACTAGAAGTTTTAATCGGTACACCAACAACAGGCAAAGGCGTGACAGCGGCAATCATTCCTGGTAAATGCGCTGCACCGCCTGCCCCCGCAATAACCACTTCCAAACCTCGTTGCTCAGCTTGTTGTGCATAGTCAAACAAACGCTGTGGCGTACGATGAGCTGAAACAATGCTTAACTCATAGCTGACGTGTAATTCATCTAAAATCTTGGCGGCATCTTGCATGACAGGCAGATCAGAATCACTGCCCATAATAATACCCACAACGGCTTTGTTTAGCATTGCTTTTGTCCCTTGATTTTTAAAAGGTTTTTAGCTTTTTGCAGTTTGGTAATTACTTGTTCTGAATCATCATCAATGACGGTGATATGTCCCATTTTTCTAAAAGGCTTCGTCACTTCTTTACCATACAAATGGAAATATAAACCTTCAATTGCCAATACATCAGCCAAGCCTTCAATTACTGGCGTACCCTGATAATTTGGCTCACCCAACAAATTTAACATGGCAACAGGTTTGATAAGTTGAGTTGAACCCAATGGTAAACCTGAAACAATCCGTACCAATTGTTCAAACTGGCAAGTGATACTACCTTCAATTGTATAATGGCCAGAATTATGTGGGCGCGGAGCAATTTCATTGACTAGTACTTCACCTTCCTTAGTCAAAAACATTTCCACCCCAAATACGCCAACCCCTTCCAATGCTTCTACGGCATGAGAGGCGACTTCTATCGCTTGTTGGGTAATGTCTTCTGGTATGCGAGCAGGTGCGGTAACGATGTCACAGATATTAGTACGATCATCAAAAATCATTTCAACCACGGGATAGCAAGCAACTTCGCCTTTAGCATCTCGTGCCACCATAACCGCTAATTCTTTTTCAAAATCAACATATTCTTCAACAATAGATGGTGTGTGCAATACCTCATCTATGTCGTTAGCACTTTTTAATACAACAACGCCTTTACCATCATAACCACCTGTACGGGCTTTTTGCACTAATGGAAATTGAGCTTGCTGTAAATAAGCCATATCGAGATTATCAACTGCTTCATAAGGCACGACAGGCACGCCATGCTGTTCAAGAACTTGTTTTTGCTTGAGTTTATCTTGGATGATCTCGAGCAAGTAAGGTGATGGATAAATGGTATGACCTTGCTCATGTAGGCTTTTCAGGGTTTCGGTGTCGATATGCTCTACGTCAAACGTAACGACATCGCTCAAATGAGCCAGCGCGGCCAATTTGTTCGCGTCATATAAATCGCCAACAATTTGTGCGTCTGCGATGTGTTCTGCTGGACAACGGGGCTGAGGGTCAAGTACGGTAACGTAGAAGCCCATGCGCTTTGCCATTTGAGCAGTCATTTTGCCAAGCTGTCCGCCACCAATAATACCAATGCGTGAGACAGGATAAGAGTGAGTTGCTTTTGCCATGACTTATCTGTGTAAAAACTTACTATTATAATTGCATACGGACGGTCTATACAAGAAAAAATTGAAGTGATTAAATTATTTATCAGGATTTATAATTGATGAGAGCATACTAAGAATGGATTATAGTCATTGTCACATTGTTTGATAGAACTACCAACCCTTGAAAACCAGTAGTTCTACAATCCTAAAAATAGTAATTCTTAATCTGCTAAAAGGCTGGTTATTTTGGCTTCAATACCACCATCTGTTAAATCCGATATGCTGGGACTATCACCGTTGACCAGCAATACAAAAGCAAGTTGTTGATCTGGGAACAGACCAATAGTTGAATTGAAGTCATCATAGCTGCCAGAATGACCAATAAATTTAAACTGATTAATATTTTTGATTTCCAGACATAAACCATAATCATTATCTTTTGCTGCACCTATCGATAGCTTTTGCCGTTCTTGCATATTGGCTGTACTAACAATACGTTGGCCGTCTGCTGATACACCTTGTTGTAATTCCATAATCATATAGCGCAACATATCTTGTGCTGTAGATTTCAGGCCGCCAGAAGGGGCAAGATTATCATCATGTTCATCGACTGATTCACTGAGTACAAACTGACCGTTGCTAAGGTGATAGGATTTAGACATTTTTCCTGTGGCGCGGGCTTCATCCACATACAAATAGGAATTACTCATGCCTAACGGTTGTAGTAATTTTTCTCGTAATAATTTCTCATAATCTGCATGAACATTGTCTAAATCACGCTGTTGAATTGAACCATTATCCGCTTTAGCCTTTGCCAATACGGCAAGATAAGCCGCTAAAGAAACGCTTAAATTGCTGTATTCATATTGCCCTCCTGGTGATCCTATTAGCTTCACATTGCCTAAACCGTCCAATACCGCCCGAGCAGGTACATCAAAAACTTCATCCGCATCAACGGGTAGACCGCTGGTCATATCAAGTAATTGGCGAATAGTGATCTGGTTAGCATATGCTGGATTAGACAAAGTGAATTGAGGGTAAATATCTTGTATTTTGCGATCCCAATTCAAAATTCCTTCATCAACTAAAATGGCAATAAGAGCTGAAGTGATTGCTTTGTTGGTTGAACCAATATGGAACAAACTATCATTTGTGGTTTTAGTGCCTTGGCTAATATTCGTTTGCCCATACGCATCTAATAATACCGTATCCGTACCAATGGCCACCGCTAATACCGCTCCGGGAATTTGCTTTTCTGTAATCAGTGTATTCATGTATTGACGCAAACTGGCCACATCATCAGCAGAGAGCACTGAATTTATAGCTGTGGATTGTTGTGGGTTGGTGTTTTTCTCCGTATGGCTATGGTAATGCCAAGCATATTGGCTTATATCAGAGCTGTAGTTCAGTTTTGCACTGTAGTCTTGTCCTGAAATATCCAATGATGGAAAGTCTAAATTCAGACTATCATCAAGCTGCACACAATGGTCTGTGATTTCATCCGCACATGTAACTGGCGTTAGATTTTCATCCCATTGCCAGGATAATTCCCCCTGAGGATAATTTAATAAACGAGTGGAATATTTTGTGGCGTTCAAACTCAAACAAGGGATATTAATATCCAAACCATCAACTAAGCTAGAGGTTGCACATTGTTCCGCTTGTGCTGTCATCGTCAAGCTTGCGGCAATTATGCACGGGTAGATAAAAAACGGATGCCTTGTCATAAAATAGACCTTTTTAGGTTTTGGTGAAAATTGTTTAGGTTTACCACACTCGTCTTGCCTCTGGTGGTTCATTTTTGTCGGATTGGGTGAAAATATATTGATAGTCTGTTGGGATTTATTTTGGGGATAATACGGGATTGGGTATTTTATATGAGACTATAGTCAATTCCGTCTTGAGTGGGACTGGCAGTCCTTAAACACTTTAAATATCAAATGGTTTTGAAATCTTAGGACTGCCAGTCCTGTATCATCTTAAAATAACTATAGCAAGTCATCCATAGCTTTGTTGCTAATCCTCTTGCTTCGTAGAGGTGCTATGACTCATATTCCTATTGCAAGGTTATCAATATTTAGAATTTCCCAACTGCTTCTGGCTAACATTACACCGTATTCTAATGGACTTCAAATTGACTCGATACCATACTGCTATTTTTTAACTGATTGAATCCTTTACGCCTGACACTATTAACATTAAACAAACATTCTACCTTATAGGTAAATCCTGTGATAAATGACTTTGCGTTACAAAATAAAGTGAGCACACTGAAAGCTTTTCCGAGTTTAAACTCAGATATCGTCGAACGCTTTGCTCAAATACTTAAAACTCAGGGAGATTGGCAATTATTCCGCATTAATCCACTGAAATTTGCCGAGCAGCATGATTTTGATCCGCAGGACTGTACTGATGTGTTTATTCATGGTGCAAAAATTGGGTTGTTTGACATGAATTATAATATGGTGTGTCCAATGTGTGGCGGCATTGCTAATAGTCATCATGAATTGGACGAGCTTGAATCCGATGGTTTTTACTGTTACGTGTGTGATATTAATGTGCCTACGGCTCTGGACGGCCAAGTTGAGGTCTCTTTCACAATCCAGCCTGATATTAAAGCCTTAAATATTGACCCACTTGAAGATGAAGCCAGTTATTTTAAATATCATTTTTCCAATAATTATGAGAAAACCACCGAGTTTCTAGCATACTCACATAATTTACTACAACAATTTTGTAGCCTAAAACCCGATGAGAAAACTCAAATTGACTTGGAAGGTAAATTAGGTCACGTCTGCCAATTGGTAAGCATTGACCAAGATACTGCTTGTTGGATTTATTTTGACCAAAATACAGTGCAAACTCAGCAACAGCTTGATATTAGTATTTTAAATAATGGTTTTGCACCGCGCGAACTGCATTTAGCTGCTGGTGATTATCAAATCACGATACATAATCACAGCCGTGTCAAATTGGGCTTTGTGATGTTTAGTTTTCATTATCAAGAATTTAGACAAATGGTATCCAGCTATCCGCCTTTAATGTCTCCTTTTTTGACTGCCAGCGGCTTGATTAATAACCAAAGTTTTCGTGATTTATTCCGTGTGCAGCAATTATCTGAGTCCTTGAATTTAAACATTAAAAATCTAACCGTGATGTTTACCGATTTGCGTGGTTCAACTGCAATGTATGATGAAGCGGGTGATATGTTTGCGTATCAGATTGTTAAAAAGCATTTTGAATTGCTAGGCAGTTCGGTGAAACAACATTCAGGCAGTATCGTGAAGACCATGGGTGATGCGATTATGGCAACTTTTTCTAGTCCATTGAATGGTTTTTTATGTGCGTTGGAAATGGTGCAAAAGATCGATCAATTTAATGAAGAGCAAAAACAACATGGCTATGAAATTGGGCTGAAAATCGGCTTGAACAGTGGCTCTGCATTGACTGTTGTTAATGATGAACGCCTCGATTATTTTGGCCAATCTGTCAATATTGCAGCGCGAATTCAGGGTTTGGCCAGTGCGAATGAGATTTATCTGTCGCAAAAAATTTATGATGATGCCAATATTATTGAGCTGTTAAAGCAATATGATACCTATGTTGCTGAGAAACAATCCGCGTCTTTAAAAGGAGTGGGACAGGCAGTCGAAGTGTATAAAATTCATAAGGGATAAATAATATAGCCGTTTTATTTTAAAGTGATAGTGGACTGGCAGTCCTCAAATTTAAAAGTGTTTGATATTTAAAATATTAAAGGACTGCCAGTCCTAACACATAACAAGAAATTCACTATATTAGAT